>JAKSMY010000001.1 GCA_024400275.1 Paludibacteraceae bacterium
TGCCGTAGTGGCTGTGTTACGGCTACCATAGGTAGCACGGGTGGTAGCAGTGGGCGCACTTGTTGCGCGAGTGGCGGTTGTGGCTGCTGCGCCGCGAGTGGCTGTTGTAGCACTCGTTCCGCGAGCGGTAGTAGCACTTGCGCTGCGAGTGGCTGTTGTGGCTGCCGAACTGCGCGAGACGCGAGACGAACTTAACTCACGTGCATTGGTCTTGCCTGTACGGGAAGCGAACGAGCGGTCTGCATTGGTGCGAGCGTAGTCGTTACGCGAAGACGAGTGACGCATTTCGTTGGCACGACGGCTGCTTTCACGAGCGTAGCGATAAGAGCAGCAGGGGTGGTCGTGGTGATAGACGTTAATGTGTACCCAATACTCGCGGTATCCCCAGCAGGGATAAGGAGCATACCATCCGGGCCAGTAACCCCAGTACCAAGGCGAGGTGTAGCAAACCCAAGCAGGTCCCCAGAACCAATCGTAGATAACAGGACGGTAGATATAAACGGGCTCTATAACGTAGTTCGTTCCGTAGATATACTCATCGCCGATAACTTGTACCGATACATTGTTGTCACCGGTGGGCTCTACATAGATGGAGGCAACATCTTGATACACATCTTTGGCTAAGATGGCCTGTATGAGTACCAAATGGTTATCACCGTCTTTGCTTTCAACTACGCGCAGATAATCAACTGTACCATCGCCGTTGAGGTCTAAGTTGCTCAAGTGCGTGTCTTCGGCATTGAGTTTCTCCTCAAACTCTTTGAGGTCCTTGACTTGTCCGAACAGGGTAGCCACGGCTTTGAGGTCTAAGCTCTCGCTTATGTCTTCACTGGTGGCCTCTACGGTCACTTTGTCTTCAGCACGTACGCCATAGCTGCTTATCAGCAGTACAGCAACAAAAAACATCCACTTTTTCATAATTAACACAAATTAAGTTCGTGATTCATTTTTTCCTTCTTCGTGCGCATATATCGAAGGTTATAGGGATTAGGTGCAATCTCTATTGCTATATTCTCTACAATTTCTATGCCATAACTTGCCAGCCCTACTCTTTTCTTGGGGTTATTGGTCATTAAGCGAAGCTTGCGAGCGCCCATTTGACGGAGTATTTCTGCCCCGACGCCGTAGTCGCGTTCGTCGGGTTTGAAGCCGAGGTGTATGTTGGCTTCGACGGTGTCTTCGCCCTGCTCCTGCAGTTTGTACGCGCGTATTTTATTCATTAGTCCTATACCGCGTCCCTCCTGATTCATATAGATGAGAATACCTTTCCCCTCCTCGTTAATCATCTGCATGGCTTTATGCAACTGTTCGCCACATTCGCATTTACGGCTGCCAAATATATCTCCGGTGGCGCAACTGGAGTGTACGCGACAGAGGACAGGATCGTCGGCATTCCAATCGCCTTTGGTCAGTGCCACATGCTCCAATCCGGTGGCAAGGTCACGGAACGGTGTGAGCAGGAAATCGCCGTATTGAGTGGGCAGGTTGACGGTCTCGCCTCGCTCCAGCATGATGTTAGGTGCGGTGCGGGTGCTTGGCTGCACATGTCCCATACGGTAAGCGATTAGGTCCTTGATGGAAATGAGTTTTAGGTCGTAGTCCTTGGCTACCTGTTCCAGTTGGGAGAGGCGCGCCATCGTTCCGTCCTCGTTCATTATCTCGATGAGTGCAGCGGCGGGGCGCAGTCCGCTTAGGCGGCATAAGTCAACGGCTGCCTCGGTATGTCCGGCGCGCTCCAGTACGCCACGTGGTTTGGCATAGAGGGGGTTGATATGTCCCGGGCGGCCAAAGGTCGAGGGGGTAGATTGCGGGTCGCTTAGTGCCAAGATAGTGGCTGCACGGTCGTGGGCGCTCACGCCTGTGGTACAGCCCTCCAATTTATCTACGGTCACCGTGAAGGGCGTGCCCAACATACTGGTGTTGTTCGCCACCTGATGAATCAGCCCCAATTCGGCACAACGCTGTTCGGGCAACGGGGCACAAAGAACGCCACGACCGTGTTGCAGCATGAAATTCACTTTGTCGGGAGTGATTTTCTCGGCAGCAATAATAAAATCGCCTTCGTTCTCTCGGTCCTCGTCATCGACTACGATAACGAATTTTCCCTCTTTGAAATCCGCTAATGCTTCTTCAATTCTATCCATTTTGTTTTGATATTTGCTATCGTTTTTTCGTAAATCTTAATCCACACTTCGGGGTTGAACAGTCCGGAGTCGGTTGCTGCCTTGTAGGTCAGGAAGGCGCCTATGGGCAATAGTACAGCCGAACTGAGCCACATACCCTGCCAAACGGGCCACAGTCCCTCGCGTGCCATCTTGTAGCCGGTGTTGTCGATGATGTAATAAACGATGAACATGACCACACTGATGACGATAGGCGCGCCCAAGCCGCCTTTTCGTATGATAGCACCCAAGGGGGCACCGATAAAGAAGAAGATGAGGCACGCAAAACTGAGTGTATATCTGCGGTAGAGTTCTATTTGGTGGCGCCGAATATACATATTGTAATCCTCCAGCATGACGGCGTTGTATGCCACTTGGTCTTGGTGTGCTTTGGCGCGGTCCAAAGCAACTTGCAGGGCCCTGCGCATCTGATCTACCCGGAGTGAATCGCGCAGGGTTTGGATACTAAATTCGGCCATATTCTCCTTGGTGAGCGGTACCAGTTCGCGTCCGGACAGGCGTTCACGACCGAAGTAGCGGTTGGTGGACAGTTCCCTACCCTGTTCCTCGGCACGGAGTTGGCTAAGTTCAGATACTGAATCTATCGAGTGGCGCAGGGCGGCTACGTTCTTACTCACGTGCTGGTCGTCCAGTACAGAAGCGTCGTAGCGCATGAGTTCGGTGTTAAAGTCGATAAGTACCTGCTTTTCGCGAAAGGTCTCACGCCGGTACGGCACACTCTCCTGCCCTCCGACCATCCGTTGCTGCTGTTGGTCAAGGTTCTCAAAACTCTCCCCACTATACAGGTGCAGCAGCAGGTAGCGGTTGTCTTGTGTGAAGAACACGCGCCCGAAGTCTGCCACGGTCACGCTGGCGTTCTCAAAGCCCTTGGAGTAGTCATAGATCATCATGTCCTCCATCAAGCCGGTCCGCACGTTCTTTTTACGGACGTATATGTTGTAGCCGTTTATGCCGTCGTAGAACTCCGCAACGGGTATATCCAGTTCGGGACTTTTCTGCCGTAGAGAGAAGATGAGTGCCCACAGTTTGGCCTGCGAGGCAGGCAGTACATAGTTGGAGAAGAAGAAAGCGCCCACGGCAACGCACCCGATAAAGATAGTCAGCGGTCGCATGATACGGAACAAGCTGACTCCGGCACTCTTCATGGCGGTTAGTTCAAATTTCTCGCCCAAGTTACCGAAGGTCATTAAGCTGGCAAGCAGGATAGCCAACGGCAGCGCCAAGGGTATAACGCTCATCACGGCATAGACGAGGAACTCGAGCAGTACCATCACTTCTACGCCCTTGCCCACGAGGTCGTTCACGTGCATCCACAGGAACTGCATGAGCAGGATAAAGCAACAAATCATGAAGGTGAGAACAAACAACCCCAAGAAGTTGCGCAGCATATATAAATCTAACTTCTTCAACATCCTACTACCTATAACCTACTACCTATAACCTACTACCCCTCCAAATCTTCTGCAAAGAAGCCAAATGGCAATAAGTCTGCTGCCTGTTCAAAGACGTATATTTCGTTTTCGCCGTATAGGAGTACGCGCATGGGCTGATTAAATCGGTGTTCTGTTTCGAGCATGACCTGTCTGCACGAGCCGCAGGGCGCGCCCGGGTTGGCGGTGAAGTGTCCGTTGGTGTAGCAAGCGATAGCGAGCGAAGCGACAGGTGTGTTGGGATAATTGGCATTCGCAGCGAATAAGGTAGTGCGTTCAGCACACAGTCCGCTTGGGTATGCAGCATTTTCCTGATTGCTACCTTTGACGATAGTTCCGTCGGTGAGTCGTGCAGCCGCCCCGACTTGGAAGTGTGAATAAGGGCTATAGGAAGTCTGTGTCATTTGTTTGGCTTGCTCAATCAGTTGTTGGTCATCGTGGTTGAGTTCGTTCCAAGTGTACGAGGTCAAATTGGTTTTAATACAGAGTTTGTTCATAGTTTTAAATGCTAAAATCCGCTATTACTCCAAAATAGCGTACAAATATACAACAAAAATTTGGCATACGCAAATAATTAGGGCACGAAATAGATTTTTAATCTATGAATAGGCGGTTTTTTGTATAGTCGTGGGGTGCTTGCACACCAAAGACCTATACAAAACGACTATATTAGGCGCAAGCCGTTGTGCCCTAATAGGTGTGTATGCCCAACAAGACGCGAACGTACATTGGGGGGAATTGCGAGTGCAACGAGCAAGGCGGCGTCCCAATATACAAAAACCTTTCACAAGGCAGAATGCCGAAATATACAACAATCTGTCATCAAGGCGGCGTCCCAATATACAAACACCTTTCACAAGGCAGAACGCCGAAATGATGTTCACAAAAAAGCGAGCAACACCCTATTATCTGCCCCAAGACAAGACAAAAATAGTACAATCAATAAAAAAAACACAAAATCAATCAAAAAAATTTGCACAATTCATTTATTTTTAGTACTTTTGCAGTCAAAATATCGCTTAAACATTTAAATTACTAATTTAGATATTCAAGTAAAATATAAATCTATAATCAAAATATTCCACTTTATGTTAACTCGTACGTATTCAATTCAAGATGATCTCAACGAAATGAGTGTATTCCTCTTTGGTGCCAGAAAGACGGGCAAATCCACCTATCTTCGTATGCTATACCCTGACGCTCACTACATTGATTTGCTCAATACCACCATCCGAAATGCATATCGTAACCGACCGGCATCACTCTACGACCAGTTTAAGGGCAAAGATGCCAACACGATTGTCATTATTGATGAGATACAGGAAGTGCCCGATTTGCTGAATGAGGTACACCGGTTGATTGCCGAATTTGACATACGGTTTATTCTATGTGGCAGTAGTGCACGCAAACTTAAACGTAATGGATACAATACCCTTGGTGGACGCGCCTATCCGTGTACATTCTATCCTTTGGTTAGTGCAGAGATTCCAGATTTTGATATTGACCGAGCTGTCAATCACGGCATGTTGCCACAGCATTATCTCACTCAAAATCCCACACGACTATTGTCCGCTTATATTGATGTCTATCTACAACAGGAGATCAAAGCCGAAGCCATTGTGCGCAAAGTGGATGTCTTTGAGCGTTTTCTCGAGGTAGCAGCACTCACGGACGGGGAGATTGTCAACTACAGCAACATCGCAAGTGATTGCCAAATCAATAGTGTGTCCATTAAGCAGTATTTTGAGATTTTGCAGGACACTCTGATTGGCTATATGATTCCGGCATATACTAAGGTGGTAAAACGCAAGTTAGTACAGGCGCCACGATTCTACTATTTTGATGCCGGTGTGGCAAACTATCTGCTTCATCGTAAGAATATGGTACGCGGAACCATTGAATATGGACATGCTTTCGAGCACATCATTATTCAAGAAATGGTTGCTTATCTGGGCTACACGCATGACCGTCGTCGATTAAGTTATTGGCATACATACGCAGGAAATGAAGTGGATGCTATTATTGGTGATGCTGAATTGGCTATTGAAATAAAATCCGCAGAAGAAGCAAGGCCTAAACATTTCAAGGGACTACGCGCCTTTCATGAGGAGCATCCAAATTGCCGATTAATACTTGTTTCGCTTGACCCCATCAGCCGTGTGCAAGATGGCATTGAGTTGTTCTATGTATATGACTTCTTGCGTCAACTGTGGGCTGGTAAACTGATTTATTCTTAATTTTTGGGTCGACCGTCATTCGACACTCATTCGAGGGTCATTCGACACTGTCTGTCCCCTCCTCTTTCCCCTTCTCTAAACCGCAGCGTAGCGTCCTCTAAACTCTAAACTCTAAACTCTAAACTGTAGGCAGCTCTGCTGCCGTCCTCTAAACTCACCTCTCCTATTATTCTGATTACGAACTTTTGAGGCAAAAATAACATCAAAACTCGTTTTTTCATTTTTTCTTAATAAACAATGATTAAATAGAAAAAAAGAGGGCGAAACTTGCGTTCCACCCTGAATGTTTACACAACGGAATAATCCTTATTGTGTTTTTACTGCTTAATCAATAACAAATCTGCCAATAAGACGGCATATTCTTCCAACTTAGATGTGTCCTTGGGTTTCCATGCAACTACAAATCGACTATTTGCAGATTGAATCACATAACCTTTTTCTATCCACTCTTGCTGAAGAACCTCTCTCATATGTTGTGATAGTTTGGCAATGAAAGTATTAGTATTTGGATTTTTCAAATAATTATCCTCAAAAGTCAAAGGGCTACCTCCTAAAATAGTAAGGATTTCTTCTTTCTTTTTTCTACTCTTAAAGAAATCAAGGACGACATCTTTGTGTGATAATTGTAACATCACTTCGTTTGGTTCGCTATATATCGCTTGGTCATAGATGTGAGTTGCACATTTTATATCATCAAAGAGCGTACAGTTAGTATGAATAAACAAACGATTTTTTGCTCGCGTAAGGCCAACATAGTATTTTCTAAATTCGTTATCGTTTCGGTCTGTTACCCCTGAAATTAACATATAAACATTATCGAACTCATGTCCCTTGGCTTTATGAATTGTTGAAAGCACAATCTCTGTACCCTCAACATTACAAAAATCTTCAAGTGATGATTCGTAAACATATTCCTTAAAATCCGTTAAGTACTTGATTTTATTGGTTGTTTCAAATAATTCAACACATCGTTTGACATATTCGTAACTAGTACTATCTTTGTATTTGCAATATGTTCTCTCTTTTGCTATTGCCCAAACATTATCATCTATGTATGATGTTTTTGTACCAGCATCAACAATTTTCATAAAATAGCGCATTTCTACTATATTAGCAAAGCGGAAATTCTCATCCATTGATTGAATAAGTTTACATTGGATTCCTTTTTTTCGCATAAGAGCCAATAGAGTTATGGCTTCTTCATTCTTCTGTGTAAGCACACATGTTGTACCATGACCTCTATTCTCTAGCAATTGTTCAACTAAAGGTGTATATAAGTATTCCGAACGGTGATGAGTAATTGTAACCTGCCCTTCGTTATTTCTTACAGGAATAATAGGAGTCTGTTTAAGGCGATGACTAATAAGTTTAGCAAACTTATTGGCTGATTCCACAATCTGTTTAGCACTTCTATAGTTTTCTGTCATCTCCACAAAACGTGCATTGGGTTCTTTCAGCAAGAGTTGCATATATTTCGAGTCAGAACCACGAAAATCAAAAATATTTTGGTCATCATCCCCCACTGCAATTACACGCATATCCTCATTGTTATCCATTAAAGCTTTAACCAAACGATAATCGTCTTCACCCATGTCTTGTGCCTCGTCTATTACAAGAACCGTTTTTCGGATTTTATTTATTTCCACCTCCCCACGACTAATCATATCTGCAGCTTGAGTTACCACATTTTTGACATCTTCCAAATTACCTGTACGCCCTAATAGATCAAAACAATATGAGTGGAATGTCTTTATTTCTACAAAATGTGCTGCGTTACCACTTAACTCTATTAATCGTTGCTTAAATTCTGTAGCTGCTGCGCGAGAAAATGTTAACATCAGCAATTGTTCATGTTTCACATCTTCTAATTGTAGTAACGAGGCCAATTTATGAACGAGTATTCGCGTTTTACCACTTCCCGGACCAGCTGCAACAACTATACAGCGAGAATCCTTGTCCATAACAATATCTTTTTGTCTTTCTGAAAGCTGACCAAATATTTTTTCATATTTCTGCGGAGTCATATTGTGTTCTATCTCAGCCATTCGGTTTCCTTTGAAATATTTGGCAATAAAACGTTTGTAATCCATTTGAAAATAATCTTGTACAAATTGGAGAGCTGCATCGTAATTACGAACCATCAAATTCGCATATTCACCAACAATATGTATTTGCTGAATTTTCTGCTTATAAAATTCATCCAACATACGATAATCGCTCCGTTTGTAGCGGATATTATTTTCTTGTAGTCGTTTGATATCCATCGCATTATACAAAACCAAAAAACCTCCTTCAAGTCTTAATATACCTACTTTTGATAGGTATAGCAATGCTTCTTCTACTTCCTCAATTTTTATATCTTGCAAATTACCAAACAAATAATTTGAATTGCCTTTTATTTTATTGAGTAACTCTACTATAGAAAATTGAATGATTTTATTAGGTTGTTCATCTTTATTCTTTTCTGCCAGTCGATATAACCATTCTAATGTAAACTTACAAACATCAATTCTTTTATCAAACCGATTGATGAGAATATCTTTCTCTGATACTCTTACCAATTCCATATTGTGTCCAATATCCTCTATCTTACGAATATATCCATTTGTGGATAGAAAAAATAACAACGTACGAATATCTTTCTCGGTAGAAAAAGACAAACCATTACTAATCGCATCATCATTTAATTGTTTGAGAGATAAACGAACAACATCATTAGTTACTTGATTGATAATATATCGTTCTAATTTTACAAATTTGTCTAATTGTATATAAGACTTTCTTTCTGAATCACTATCCAACAAAAATGCAGAAAGATCTTTTGTATCTGCCAAGATTCCTTCTTGACGCATACGTTCAATAGCAGAAACCACTTCTTTTTTGTGCAAGCCCAATCTATCTGCCAAATAGTCAATACGCGATTCAGCTTCAGAATCTTGTGCTTTCGCAATATATTTATTGGATATCAAAGATTTGATGATTCGTACAGCATTCTCCACTTCATTTGGACCAAATAAGATGGAGTTTGATATTTTCTTTCGAGCTTCTTCCACGTTTTGCACAGTGATTCCAGTTGCATAAACATGGGGTATGTTATTTCCTCTTTCCAAATAACCACCTTGTTCAAGTGTATGTAATGCTGTCTTTACTCGAGTTTCTAAATCATTTACAGAATCATCCCAACCTGCTTGACGCGCAATTTCCAATGCCGAGCAAGATACACGTAGTCGTTGTTTAGTAAGATCTTTGACCGCTTTCCAAACCTGCTGTATTTCACTTATACTAAGTTTATTTTGATTTAGAAAAATAAAATGTTTATCCAAGTCGTTATCGTTGTATAGTACAAAACATTTAGCTTGAAGTTGTGGATCCCGTCCTGCTCTTCCTGCTTCTTGCACATAATTTTCTAGCGAATCCGAAATATCATAATGAACCACTAAACCGACATTCTTCTTGTCCACACCCATACCGAAAGCAGAAGTTGCCACGATAATACGCACTTGGTCACTCATAAACTTTTCTTGATTAGCAACTTTATCTTCTGCCGACATTTTCCCATGGAATGGCAACGCCTGAAATCCATCTTTTTGCAGACGATGTGCTAATTCCTGTGTACGTTTCGTCCGGGAGACATAAATGATAGTAGGGCAATCGTTAGAAGCGATTAAACCACGTAACTTAAAATATTTTTCTTCATCCGTATCAGAATGAATTACTGAATACTGAAGGTTAGTACGAGATGCCGCAGAAGCAAATAAATTGAGATTTAGACCAAGCGTAAAGTGAAAATAATCACAAATATCTTGAATAACCTTTTGTTTTGCGGTTGCGGTAAAACATGAAATTGGAATGGGAGTTTTACAATTCTTTTTTTTCTGATATTCCCGTATAAATTTACCAATATACAAATAATCCACGCGAAAATCATGTCCCCAAGAAGAAAAGCAGTGAGCTTCATCTATTACAAAGCGTACAATATGGCGATTCAGCAGAATTCGTTCTATAGTCTTCGAACGAAGCATCTCTGGGGCTATGTACAACAACGATGCATCACCATCCATTATGCGTTGGATAGCATTAGCACGAGTTATGGGATCTAATAGTCCATTAATAGTTACGGCATCAGGAAGACCTCTTTGTTCTAGATTATCGACTTGATCCTTCATTAAGGACTGAAGAGGGGATATAACTACCGTCAACCCATGTACAGAACGGCCTGCCATCAATGCAGGCAACTGGAATGTGAGAGATTTTCCCCCACCCGTTGGAAATATTGCCAACAACGATTCTCCGTTAACAGCGGCTTGCGCTGCTCGTTCTTGCAATGGTTCACCTTCGTATGTTCTAAACTCATCGTACCCAAAATACGTTTTAAGATTTTTGTGCAAATTCAACTGTGAATGACAATATATACATCCTTGTGCACAACGTTTTTCACGCAATTCGTGCATCACAAATTCCACACTAGGGTAATTATGTAACACCCATCCCGGAGTTATAGACCTGTGATCTGTTGTATCTACTAGTGCTAATGCATACGATAATTCGCATGGATTATTAGCAATTAATTCATCTAATGCAACATTCTCACATATTTTTCCTTGATACGTTTCTCGAATTGTATTGATAAGATTATCTTTCTCTATACTATGTTGATAACCGACAAAAGATAAGAACCCCTCAAATTCAACATTGGAATAAAGCAAAGAACTATATATTTCGCGTTTATTTTTATTTAAATTTTGCCAACGTTCTTTTTCTGACATTAACAAATCTCTAGCTTTTTCACAATCGTTAACAGGATTGTTCAGCTGATCGGAAATCAGTTTATCATCCTTTAACAGATGATGATATGGTCTTTCTGGAAAAAGCAAAGGGGACATAGGTAGAGTGTCAACCAACTTCCAACGACATTTTTTATCACCAAATAAGTATCTTATATCATGATGAATAATATTGTGCCCACAAATGTAATCTACTCCTTCTAAAAATTGTAGTAAACCATCTCTTGAAGCAGAATGATATATAGCACCATCATATCGAACAGCACCAATATCATGAATCTTATGATCATTAACGCCAACCTCAATATCAATGAAGGCATAATGTTCTGGATTATATGACTGCAAATAACTTCGCACGTTATTTTCAACTCGTTCATATATTCTATTCAAAAGTGGCATATTCTATAATATTTCAAAAGGACTATTTTTCAGTATATTGCACAAATTTTATCCTTTTTCAAGAAATGGCAGTTCGTCTTTGGGCTGAATATAATCAATTGCCTTTTTACTGCTCACTACGGAATGACCTAATTCTTTCTCAACAGACTTGCGAGCATCTTTGGCGACCTTACCACCTCGTTTAGCCACTTGGGCATTTGCTGCCATACCAACAGGATTCTCTTGCTGACTAATTTCGGTGGCAGTGGCCTCGGCTAAGCCATTGAGCATTAACTCAATATTAGTCATATTATCCCGCAAACTCTCCTTGCGTAAACCTTTATGCTGTTTATATTCGCGTGTCGTCATTCCCGACCACTCTCGTGTAATAATATCCGTCAAAAGAGCAAATTGTTTATCGTCATGAATACCACCACGCTGCCACTCATCCGTCAGTCCTTTGCGTATTTCAATACTTTTAATGCGCTGATTAATCCACGCTTCCGAATAACCCAATCGGCGATAATCGGCAATAGCTTGGTCTATACTCCGTTCAGGGTCTTGCATCTGATTCAAACGCTCCTGACCAACTTTGGCAAGCCACATCTTTATCGGCTCTGCTTTCTTACTGGGAACAGACTGAATGATACGTAAAATCTGCTCCGTATCTGCTACATCGGTAAGATATTTCTTACCATCTGTATGAGAAGTCAATTTCAGTTGGTTACAATTTGTAACCGACTCGTTACCTTCTTTTGTAAGACGATTTTTGAGTACTTTCCAATAATTGCGAGCAGTCTGATAATCAGCACTTTCCGTTAACACTTGGATAACATCCACAATGGAAAAGAAATACTTTTCCTGTTCATCGTCCCACACGACACGCACCTTTTGCGCTTCAAATTGTTTTATAATTTCTTCTTGTGCCATAACACAATAATTTTAACTTCATTATTTAGTTTTCGACTGCAAAGGTATTACTGAAAAAATCTTTGCAAGTGCAAAGATACAAAGAATTTTTGATATACGCAAATAAATTGGGTACAAAAAAGGGTTAAAGACTTGCATATATCAAATTTTTGTTGTACCTTTGTAGCGATTTTTTCAAGTTGTAGAAAATAAAAAGGAATAAAATTATGCCGTATTTTTTAGCAATCATAGGCGGTGGACCTGCCGGTTACACCGCAGCCGAAAAGGCCTCAAAAGCCGGAAAAAAAGTTGTGCTGTTTGAACAAAACACCTTAGGCGGTACCTGCCTGAACGTGGGGTGTATTCCGACCAAAACCCTACTCTACAGCGCCAAACAATACTACAACGCCACTCATGCCGATAAATACGGCGTAACCGCCGAGAATGTGCATTTTGACTACGAGAAAATGGTGCTTCGCAAACAAAAAGTGGTGCGCAAATTAGTAGCCGGCATCAAAGCCAAGCTCAATAACGAGTGCTGCACGGTCATTACAGGCGAAGCCACAGTTGTGAGCAGAACAGATAGCCAAGTGGTCGTGAGTTGCAACAGCGAACAATACGAAGCCGAAAACCTGCTTATCTGTACCGGTTCGACCAACTTTGTGCCCCCAATCCCGGGCATCAAAGACACCCCCCATGTATGGGACTCAACAATGGCTTTGGAGAGCAAAGAACTGCCCCAATCCATCGCCATCGTTGGCGGCGGCGTCATCGGAATGGAATTTGCGACCCTATACCACGAATTAGGCGTGAAAGTGACCGTGATAGAAGCCATGCCCACCATCCTGCCCAACTTAGACCAAGAAATAGTACAAGTGCTGCGCACCAAATACGAGAAAGCCGGCATAACGATACTGACCGACACTAAAGTGGAGAGAATGGAGAATGGAGAAAGGAGAATGGAGAATGGAGAAAGGACCGCTGCGCTGATGGAAGATAATGAGAATGTGGTGGTGATGACGTCCAACGGGGAAATAGTGGCAGACAAAGTGCTGGTATGCGTAGGCCGTCGCGCCAACATAAAAGGTTTAGAAGCCCTGACAGACCTTGAATACGAGCGCGGCATCAAAGTAGATGACTTCATGAAAACCAACCTGAGCAACGTCTATGCCGCCGGCGACGTGACAGGCAAAATAATGTTGGCCCACGTAGCCAGCCGACAAGCCGAAGTGGCCGTAGGCCGTATGCTGAAACAAATTCCTCTGCAACGTATCGCTTACAATGCCATTCCAAGCGTAGTATATACCAATCCGGAGATAGCCAGCGTAGGCATAAGCGAAGACCAAATGGATTGCGAGGTGCATAAACTGCCAATGACCTATTCGGGCCGCTTCGTAGCCGAAAACGAGGGCGAGACAGGACTGTGCAAAATGCTTATCGACAAGAAAACACGCAGCGTGATGGGCGTACACATGATAGGCAACCCGTGTTCGGAATTCATCGCTGCCGCCAGTTTTGCAGTACGCATGGGCTACACCGTACCCGAGTTTCAGCAGGTGGTGTTCCCCCACCCGACGGTGAGCGAAATAGTTAGGGAGAGTTTAGAGTTTAGAGTTTAGAGATTAGAGATTAGAGATATGGGACGGAGGAATTTACCTGTTTTGGAAGATATTGAGATAACCGGCATAGCCGCAGAAGGAAAAGCATTAACACGCATCGACGACATCGTGTGCTTCGTGCCCTATTGCGTGCCCGGTGATGTGGTCGATCTGCAAGTAACCAAGAAAAAACACTCCTTCATGGAGGCCCGTGTGCTGCGTTACAAGAAGATGAGCACACAACGATGCGAAGCCGTATGCAAGCATTACGGCACGTGTGGCGGTTGCAAATGGCAAATACTGCCCTACACCGAACAACTGCGTTGGAAACAACAACAGGTGGAAGACAACCTGCGCCGTATCGGCAAAATAGAACTGCCGGAGATAAGTCCCATCCTCGGCAGCAAAAAAATATACCAATACCGCAATAAATTAGAGTTTGCCTTCGCCGACCACAAATGGCTGACCACCGAAGAAATGAAAAGCGGTATTCCCTTTGAACCCGGGCTGGGTTTTCACATCCCCAACTGCTTTGACAAAGTGCTGCAAATAGACGAGTGCCACTTGATGGAAGGACTGCAAAACGATATTCGTAACGGTGTTTATCGCTATGCTGTGGAGCAAGGTATGAGTTTCTACAACGAGCGTTCCCACACCGGTCAACTGCGCAACCTGATGATACGCAACAACAACGAAGGCGACTGGATGGTGGTGGTGGTGTTTGCCGAGCCAATGGACGACAAGGCATTCGGACTGTTGGAGATGATAAAAAACACTTGGCCACAAGTGAGTTGCCTAATGTACTGCGTCAACCAAAAAATGAACGACACCATCGGCGACCAAGACATATTACTCTACAACGGACAAGACCATATCATGGAGCAGATGGAGGATTTGCAGTTCAAAGTAGGTCCTAAATCGTTCTACCAAACCAACACCGACCAAGCATACGAGTTATACTCGGTCGTGCGGCGCTTTGCCCAACTGACCGGCAACGAAGTGGTCTATGACCTCTACACCGGCACCGGCACCATCGCCAATTTTGTCGCCAAACAAGCCCAAAAAGTAGTGGGCATCGAATACGTGCCAGAAGCCATTGAAGACGCCAAAGTAAATGCGAAGTTGAACGGGCTAAACAATACCGAGTTCTTCGCAGGAGATATGAAAGACGTGCTAAATGCCGAGTTCATAGCAGCACACGGTCAGCCCGATGTCATCATCACCGACCCGCCGCGTGCCGGTATGCACGAAGATGTGATAAAAGTGATACTGGACGCCGCCCCCAAACGCATCGTGTATGTGAGTTGCAATCCAGCCACCCAAGCACGCGACTTGGCACTATTAGATGAGCATTATCGCGTAGTTGCCGTACAGCCGGTGGATATGTTCCCCCATACGCAGCATGTGGAGAATGTGGTGAAGCTGGAGAAGAGATGACACCCCCCGACCCCCTCAGTAAGGGGGAGAAGATAAAAGACAACAGATAACAGATAATAGATAAAAAGATAACAGACAAAAGTCCACAAAAAAGGTGGGCTAACCATATCGCACCGCTACAACCTCCTACCCTTGCTTCGGTCAAGACCTGGGGGAATTCAGAGGGAGCTGGTCGTATAGCACCCACCGTAAGCGGCTGCAAAGGTACAACAAATTTTTGACATACGCAAATTTTGCTGACAAATTTTATCAAAAATAGGATAATTTCTTTCCTTCCGTTCGTTCCTAACAGCGGTCAAGAAACGGCAATCAACCAATTGTCCGACTTTCTCAGTCCCCGTATCACCAAAGCAACAGAACACGAAAGACGGTGCTTTCTATTAACCGGTTATGCCGGAACAGGCAAGACCAGTTTGGTGAGCGCCCTGACCGGCGCTATGCAAGCCCTGCAACAACCTACCGTACTACTCGCCCCCACCGGACGCGCCGCCAAAGTGATGAGCCACTACTCGGGATTTGGGGCATACACCATTCATAAATGGATTTATTCGGTTCACGATTCACAATGCACAATGCACGATGTGAATTGGGATTTGCGTTTCAACAAAGACCAGAACACCTTATTCATCGTAGATGAGGCATCTATGATTAGTCACGAGTTACTGCGCGACCTGATACAGTTTGTTTACCAAGGCGAGGGCTGCCGACTGCTCCTATTGGGCGACGATGCCCAGTTACCTCCGGTGGGCTACACCGAGAGTCCTGCCCTACAGATAAGCGAATTAGAGAGCCACGGTTTGCAGGTGATGTCCGCCCAATTGACCGAGGTGGCCCGTCAAGCAGACGGCAGCGGCATACTGAAGAACGCAACGACGGTACGAGAAAATCTCGGTAACCTATGCTTCGACCGTCGGTTCGCCGTCGGTTCGCCGTCGGCAAACACCCGTACCCTATTAGATATGATTGCTCCCTATGCAGATGTGCTACTGCTGCCCCCCAATCAGATGGTCGGTGAGATAGAACGCAGTTACAACGAGGTTGGTTTGGAAGAGACACTGATTATCACCCGTTCCAACAAGCGCACGAACCTCTACAATCAGGGCGTACGCGCACAACTGCTCTGGAAAGAAGACATGCTGCAAACAGGCGACCGCGTCATGGTGAGCCGCAATAACTATTTCTTCACGGAGCAGTACAAAGACCTACCCTTCCTCGCCAATGGCGACATGTTGGAGGTGGTGCGCCTGCGCAACGAACGCGAGATATACGGACAACACTTTGCCGATGCCTCGTTACGCAGTTTAGACTACGACTGGGAAATAGACGTCGTACTATGGCTGGACACCCTGCTGACAGACAGTCCCGAAATGAATTATGCCCTACAGCGCGACCTATACAGCGCCATCGTCGAAGACTATCCGGAAATTCGCACCAAAAAAGAAATGCGCGAGAAAATAGCCGCCTCGCCCTACTACAATGCCCTGCAAGTACGGTACGCTTACGCCGTGACCTGCCATAAATCGCAAGGCGGTCAGTGGAAGCGTGTTTTTATCGACCCGGGGGCATTGGGAGACCCCAATCGGGAAGAAACGAACGATGTAGAGGACCTGCGGTGGCTTTACACCGCCCTAACTCGCGCCACAGAATACATTTATATTCTGAAAAATAAATAAACATTTGCATATATCGATTTTTTTTTGTATCTTTGCACGCTGAATTATTACACAAATGCATATGAACCGTATTTTTACTCTTCTAACCATTTCTGCGTTGTTAGCAATCGGGCTGAGCAGTTGCAAAACAGAGCTTGACCTCGACAACCTCGACACGCGTATGCAAGTCGGCATGGGCATAGCCATTCCCGTGGGCGACATGACCGTTACCACCAACGATTTTCTCGGCGGTGGACAAGTGAGCCAAATCAGTATCGATGACGAAGGCATCTTCCACTTCATCGACACCGTGAGTTTGCCAACCAAGAGCTATCACTTCCTCGAGGTAAGCAAGTACGCCTGCCAAATCCCCGCGACCACCATCTCCGGTGCAGCGCTGGAAGACGGGACACACCGTTTGCCCTTCTCTATCACGATACCCGAACTGAACGACCGTGCCAAAAGCGAGGAGGAGACCAACTACGAGCGTATAGACTCTATTCAGTTGACAGGTGCCCAACTGACGATTAACCTGTCGAACATCCAATCGGGGCTGAGCAACCTGAAATTGGTGTTGGGCAACCAATTCGGCCAATTAGCCGGTAAAACGTACCCCCTGAACAGCGGCAACAACGCAATCACCCTGCCCGCCTTTACAGCCAACTTCATGATTGACCCATCCAAAACAGGCAAGAACAATGTGGTGAACTCGCTGGAGGTAGCGTTTGAATACACCGGTTCGGCCGTTCAGAAAGGTCAAAATGCGTTCAGCATCAGCGGTAGCATGAGTTTAGACGGCTACATAGCCGCCTGGGGTTACTTCCAAGCAAGCAACAAAATGCGCGACCGCGACGTCATCTGCATCGCTGACGAATGGGAGGACTGGAACGACATCAAGAAAATGAAACTGCGCCTGATGGAGCCCAAAATAACGGTGATGATACAGCACCAAGTGGCCGCACCACTCTTTATGTACCTCGACACGTTGCGCGTGTCCAATGCACAAACCTACAAAGACGCAACCTTTGACAATGCCGAGCAAAAGACCAAGGACTACTTTGCACTGGATAACCCGATGAGCCCCAACACTCCGCTATCAACCGTTTGCAAGAACTATCAGGAATTCAGTCAATTACCGACACAAGGTCATATCGACAAGTTGTTTGACATCCGTCCCGACACCATTCAGTACAGTTTCACGCTGGTGGTAGATAAGAACAAAGAACGTCCGGACTACCCGTGGAATCAACACCGCATTACCGCCAACACCGAAGTGTCCGGTCATGCCGCTATCGACCTGCCCTTTAAGTTGAACGAACAGAGCGAAGCCCAATATGCGACCACCATTACAGACGTTGATTTGGAAGCCATTAACCTCGACTCGCTGCTCAAAGAGGTCGAGATAATCGAAAAGACCAACGCAGCACACATCAAACTGTTCCTGACATTTACCAACAACCTGCCCTTTGACATCGACGCCAAAGTATGGTTCCTCGACAAAGACAGCAGCGAAATGAACCTGCTCCTATTCGACAACCAAGAATTGAACGAGATACACCTGCCCGCTCCCAAGATGGACAAAGAGCCCGGCAACCCCTACGGCAGAATAGTTGCTCCGTCCACATCCACCATCATCATCGATGTGGACCAAGACAAGTGTAACCTACTCTCCACCTGCAAATACATCCGTTTGGACGCCTTTATGGGCAACAACCAAAAAGCTTGCACGGTGAACGTGTTCAACAGTTTGAAGTTGCAAGTGGGCGTCGCAGCCAACGTAGAGGCCATTATGAACTTTAACCAAGAGAAGGAGGACTAATATGAAACGCTTATCAACAATCGTAACGGTCCTTGTTCTGACCATCTCGTGCCACGTATTTGCACAGCAGGTATCGACCCTCTACTTCTTAGAGAACGCGCCTATGCGCCACACTATCAACCCCGCTTTTCAGCCGGTGAGCAACGGTTATGTCAACTTTACGCCGCTGGGCTTCACCAGTTTATGGGTGGGCAATAACTCGCTGGATATGAGCGACGCTATCTTTAACCTAAACGGCTCCACCGTGACGGCTATGCACCCCGATGCCGACCATCAAAAGTTCCTCAAGCAGTTCCGCAAATCCACTTTGGTGGACGGCGATATGACGTTTGACCTGCTGAGTTTCGGTTTCCGTCACAACCAAAAAGGATATGTACATATCGGTATCATGGAACGCGTGGAAGCCGGTGTGAGCACACCTAAGTCCCTGTATGACTTCGCCATCGGCGGCGGTATGAAGGACCTGACCGGCGTGAACAGTTACAACCTCAAGAACTTCGGCGCACGCGTGAATGCCTACACCGAGATATATGGCGGCTACTCGTACCAACTGAACGACCAATGGACTATCGGCGGTAAGGTGAAGTTCCTGTTAGGTCAAGCCAACGTGACGATGATGAACCAATCCCTCACCTTGGACGCTTCGGCACAAGAATGGTACCTGCACGGCAAAGGTAGTTTGCAGGCAGCAGCACCCGTCAACCTTGATGCCCTGCCCCGCCAACTGTCCTACGATGACGTAGAAGACATAGACACAGATGAACTGACAGAGGACTTGACGATAATGGATTACATCAAGCCACAAGGTTACGGACTGGGTGTAGATGTCGGTTTTACCTACAAACCCCACCCCCAAGTACAAATTACAGCTGCCCTGAATGACCTTGGTTTTATCGTTTGGAAAGGCGCCAGTTACAAGACCCAAATCGACTCCGCCTTCACAGGTATTCACGACCTGCGGTATTCCGACTATGCCAACGAAGAAAACGACTATGAGTTCGACGGAGACAAACTGACCGACGATGTAGTCAGTTCGCTGGAGAACTACGCACGCGCACTGCGCACAGGCGATAAAAAAGATATGTACGCACGTATGCTGTCCGCCAAACTCAACGTGGGCGTAGATGCCAACTTCTGCAACAATATCCTCGGAGTGGGCATTGTCAGCAAGACACGCCTCTTCAATAACCACCTGTATGAGGAACTGACCATCGGTGGTGCTGTGCGCCCCTGCAACTGGTTCAACCTCGCACTCAGTTACTCACTGGTCAATAACGGCAAGTACAGCGATTTCGGTGCAGGACTCAGTTTCATGCCGTACGACGGAATCAACCTCACATTGGCAATGGATTATATTCCAACCAATTACACCTATTACGACAACACCCCTATCCCCTACAAGACCAGCGGCATCAATGTGGCCTTTGGCTTTAGTATCGTTTGGGGAACCAACCGCCCCGACAGCGACAAAGACGGCGTTTGGAATAAGTTAGACATGTGTCCAGACACCCCAGCCAACGTGGAAGTAGATGACAAGGGTTGCCCCGTAGATAGCGATGGTGACGGCGTGGCTGACTATTTAGATAAATGTCCAGACACCAAGCCCGAGGCCTCGGCATTCGTGGATTCGCTCGGTTGCGACAAAGATAGTGACGGAGACGGTGTGCCCGACTATATGGACCGCTGCATGACACGCCCCGAAGCTGTTAATTTCGTGGATTCGCTCGGTTGCGACAAAGATAGTGACGGAGACGGTGTGCCCGATTATTTAGATAAATGCCCGAACACGTTGCCAGAAGCCGTTAACTTCGTGGATTCACTCGGTTGCGACAAGGACAGCGACGGCGACGGTGTGCCCGACTATGTGGACCGCTGCATGACACGCCCCGAAGCTGTTAATTTCGTGGATTCGCTCGGTTGCGACAAGGACACCGATGGCGACGGTATATTTGACTACGAAGACGAATGTCCTACCGTGGCAGGACCTGCCAACAACAAGGGCTGCCCCGTTATCCAAAAAGCCGTTACTACCCTACTCAAAAAAGCCATGCAAGGTATTCAGTTCGAGACAGGCAAGGCCGTCATCAAGTCCAAGAGTTATTCGCTGCTGAACCAAATAGCGAAGACCTTTATCGACAACCCCACTTACGTAGTTGAGGTACAAGGACATACCGACAACACCGGTAAGGCAGACGCCAACAAGACATTGAGCCAAAAACGCGCTGATGCCGTTCGCGATTACCTCATCAAAGCAGGTGTGCCGGCAGAACGACTGACCGCTGTAGGTTACGGTCAAGACAAGCCCATTGCCGACAACGCAACCGCCGAAGGACGCGCTCTCAACCGCCGCGTTGAGTTCAACATCACCTTCGAACAAGTTACCTACGAGGAGGTACTGGATCACGCTAATTAATACACAATAATAAAAAATCAACAATTATGGGAAGAGCTTTTGAATATCGTAAAGCAACTAAACTGAAACGTTGGGGTCACATGGCCCGCACGTTCACCAAACTGGGTAAAGAAATCACTATTGCCGCCCGCGAGGGTGGTGCCGATCCTGACGGCAATCCGCGTCTGCGTATGCTCATTCAGCAGTGCAAACGTGAGAACATGCCTAAAGAGAACATCGATCGCGCAATCAAAAAAGCCACCGATAAATCTGCTGAAGGATACAAGGAAATCAACTACGAAGGATACGGACCTCACGGCGTAGCTATCTTTGTGGAAACGGCTACCGACAACCACATGCGTACCGTGGCTAACATCCGCAGTTACTTCACCAAACACGGAGGAACACTGGGCACACAGGGCTGCCTGCAATTCCTATTCGACCGCAAGGCCTGCTTCACCCTCACGATGAAAGACGGCGTCGATTTAGACGAGTTAGAATTGGAATTGATTGACTTCGGTGTAGAAGAACTCGGTGTAGATGAAGAGGAAAACACCATCGTCATCTATTGCGACTTCGACCAGTATTCGGCTATGCAGAAATACTTGGAGGACAACGGCTTCGAGATTCAATCTATGGAGTTTGTGCGTATTCCTAACGACCAAAAGCAACTGACCGATGAGCAACGTGAGTCGGTACAAAAACTGATTGACAAAATCGAAGAAGACGAAGATGTTCAAAACGTGTTTACGAACATCGCTGACTGATAAGCAAGAGCAGCAATTCGCTGCTCTTGATGCTTTATACCACGAGTGGAACGAGAAAATCAATCTTATATCCCGCAAGGATATAGATAATCTGATGGAGCACCACGTGCTCCACTCGTTGGCCATCGGTGAGTATATCTCTTTCGCTGCCGGAACGACTATTTTAGATGTCGGCACCGGTGGCGGTTTTCCGGGTATTCCGCTGGCTATTCTCTTTCCCGAATGCCATTTCACGCTGATAGACGGTATAGGCAAGAAAGTGATGGTAGCAGCAGATATAGCGAAACGTATCGGGCTGACCAATGTGGAATGCCTGCACGAACGTGTTGAGGAAGAAAAACGGCAATTTGATTTTGTCGTTTCTCGCGCCGTAATGCCCCTACCCGATTTGGTCAAGTTGGTGCGCAAGAACGTGCATCATAAGTACAAGAATGCCATTCCAAACGGACTGATTGTGCTGAAAGGCGGCAATTTAGACACCGAAGTGCAGCCCTTCCGCAAGAGTGCCGAAGTGACGGAAATCAGTACCCTGTCTCCGGCTTTCTCCAGCGACTGGTTTGCCGAAAAACGGATTATTTATCTACCGTTGTAAAATGAATATCAAGACTTTTTACTGCAACCCCTACCGCGAGTGTACCTATATTGTGGAGATGCACGACGGTGCTTCCAAGCAGTGCCTCATCATCGACCCGGGTATGTATAGCGACAAAGAGGAGCAACGCGTATTTGACTATATCGCACAGCAGGGACTTACACCTGTGGCTATACTGATTACACACCACCACCCCGACCATATCTGCGGTTTGGAGAGTGTGCAACGGCGTTTCCCCAACCTTCCGATAATTGACAATGCACAATGCACAATGCACGGGAAGGCGGTGGACGATGCCCAATGCACAATGCAAGTTATCCCTACCCCCGGGCATAAAGAAGATGCGGTGTGTTTCTACTTTGAGAACGAGAAAGTGCTGTTCTCCGGCGACACGCTCTTTCAGGAGAATGTGGGTCGAACCGACCTGCCGGGTGGCGATATGAAAACCCTTATCCGTTCACTGGAGACCTTAAAAGAACTGCCCGAAGATACACAAGTGTACCCCGGGCATGGTAATACGACCACTATCGGTCACGAAAAGCAGTACAATCCGTACTTTTAATCCCTTTCCTTAATCAGGGGTTTGCTATTGGGTTTGAGCATCGGGTCGCAAGTAAGGTTAATGCCTAACTTGCCAAAGATGCGCTTATCTACTTCGCCCAACATAATCGTGCTATGTACTTGACAGCCACGCAGTTTGGGCAACTGCTCCAATGCACGACGGCAGTTCTCGTCGTGCTGACTGAGTACACTCAAAGCCACCAACACCTCGTCGGTGTGCAAGCGCGGGTTCTTAGCTCCCAAGCAAGCCACTTTGGTGCGCTGAATGGGCTCTATCATATCCTGCGGAATGAGTTTAAGGTTGTGGTCTATACCGGCTAAGTGCTTGGTTACGTTCAAGATAAGTGCAGCGCTACAACCCAATAACTCACCTGAATTGGCACAAACGATAGTGCCGTCACTCAACTCAATGGCGGACGATGTGTGCCCTGTTTCCTCCTTACGTTGGCGAGCAGCCACAATGGTTTGGCGAATATCGGTCGTGATGTTCAAATGCTTCATCAGTAGCAAAATCTTATTCACCTCATCTTCGCCACATAGACCATCGGCAAAGCGATTCAGCGTCGTGAAATAGCGGCGTATGATTTCGTTCTTACCCGCCAACTGACACACCTCATCATTGCTAATACAATACCCCACCATGTTCACCCCCATATCTGTAGGCGACTTGTATGGGTTGTGCCCGTAAATACCTTCAAACAAGGCATTTAAGATAGGAAATATCTCTACATCGCGGTTATAATTGACAGCCACCTGACCGTATGCTTCAAGGTGGTAGGGGTCTATCATGTTCACGTCATTGAGGTCTGCTGTAGCGGCCTCGTATGCCACATTGACAGGGTGCTGCATCGGCAGGTTCCACACGGGGAATGTCTCAAACTTGGCATAGCCGGCCTGTATGCCCCGTTGGTGCTCGTTGTATAGTTGACTCAAGCACACAGCCATCTTGCCGGAACCCGGTCCGGGGGCGGTGACCACGACTAACGGACAGGTCGTTTCGATATAATCGTTTCTGCCAAAGCCCTGTGCAGAGTCTATCAACGCCACATTGTGCGGATAGCCCTCGATGGTGTAGTGGACATACGAGCGAACACCAATACGGCTCAAACGCTCACGGTAGAGGTCGGCCGACGCCTGACCGTTATAGTGCGTAATCACCACACCCGAAACCATAAATCCGCGCTGACTAAATTCGTCACGCAGGCGCAACACATCTTCATCGTAGGTTATACCAAGATCCTGACGCACTTTGTTGCGCTCGATGTCCTGAGCCGAGATAACGATAATTATCTCCAGTTGGTCCTTCAGTTGCGCCAACATGTGCAATTTGCTATCGGGCCGGAAGCCCGGCAACACACGGCTGGCGTGATGGTCGTCAAACAACTTGCCACCCAACTCCAGATACAACTTATTGCCGAACTTGGCTATTCGGTCGCGAATATGCTCGGACTGTATCTCTACGTATTTGCTATTATCAAAGCCCTCTTTCAAGATTGTTGGTTTTTAACATAATTATTGCATCGTCCTCTAAGGTCCAACCACGCAGCACCGATGTCGGCTCAAAATGCGCCTGTTCATGAATTTTGATACACGGCTGATTGCTGACGCGTATAACGGAATACAGAACACGAAAGTGCAGAAAATCAAAAGCATAGCGTACCAGTTCCGTCAGTGCTTGTGTGCCGTATCCTTTGGCTCTGTACTCCGGCGCGATATATATTCCAATGGCAGCACGACGGTTACGGGAATCCACATCAAATAGGTCGGCACATCCCACCACACAGCCCTCGGTTTCCACAATCAGTCGCAACTGCCCGTCCCTGAAAATATCTCCCGTACTGCTGCTCACATAGTCGCGCAAGTCCTTTTGGCTGAGCGGATTATGATTACTTCCGTCCGCCCAAGCATCGGCATCGTTCTCCCACTGGTAGAGAAACGGCACATCTTGTGGTTCGACCTTGCGCAAAGTCATCTTAGTTGAAGATTTTTTGCCACCAAGGGATTTTGCGCTTCACCTCTTGATTGACGACACCCGCGTATGGAATCGGCTCCAGAGCAGAACCGCTATGAATCATTTGGTAAATAACCCCCCACTCAGGCAGTCCGCCCAAGTTACGGTCGTCAATAAAGATATCGGCCGTGAGTTTGCGTGCCGTTTGCCCGTCGTGAATAGCATTTTCGTCGGGAAAATTGCTGTTAACGGCAAAGAAATCAAATCCGCGCTCGTGGCAATAGTCAACGGCTTCTTTGAGTAATTTACCCTCACGCACCGACCACAAAATAATCTGGTGTTGCTCTTTCTGCAAACGTTTCAGCGTGTCTATAGCGAACGGAATTGGCTTACCGATTTTCGGATAAGCATGTTCTACTATTGTTCCATCAAAATCTACTGCGATTATCATATTAGTTTAGAGTTTAGAGGTTGGAGTTTAGAGGTTAGTAGGACTCCGGTTGGAGTTCCATATACATTTTTTTCTCGGTCGGTTTGGTAAAGTACCACCCTATCGCACTTATGCCGGCTATCCAGAGCATAGATTGGTGGGCAGGGTCGCAAGCCCCAACGAGGTAAGAGGCAGCGATGCCAAGAATCATCGCATTGCTGACCAACAAGATACGATTGCGCGCTGAGCAATAGTAGGCCTGCTTGACGGAGTCGTCCAAGTTCTGCAACTGTTCAGGCGTCACTTGCCATTTCTTACACTGACGTTTGTGCCACCACAGCCCAAACGGAATGGTGATGATGGCATCTAATATCACCACATATTGTATCGCCTGTCCCCACCTGCTCATTGGGTCAATCGGGCGCACTATGTCCTTCATTATCAGCAGGTAGCACAGGGTGGCGGTTACAACTGCCAGCACCAACATGCCGTAGTAATAAATGTTCAGTTTTTTCATTATTCAGTTTTTATATTCCGTACGGTTGATAATCGACTTACCCAAGGTAATCTCGTCTGCATATTCGATGTCATTGCCTACCGCCACGCCACGTGCTATCTGACTGACTTTGCACGCCACAGCCAATTGCTGTATCTTGCGGTAGATGTAGAAATTCGTCGTGTCGCCTTCCATCGTGGTGGGCAGCGCAAGAATGACCTCCTGAATCTGCTCCGGCACGATGCGTGCAATAAGCGAATCTATCTCTATATCTTTAGGTCCGATGCCGTCCATCGGTGATATGATGCCACCTAACACGTGGTAAAGTCCGTTGTACTGGCCGGTGTTCTCAATCGACATCACGTCGCGGATATTTTCCACCACACAGATGGTCTGTTTGTCGCGGTGGTGAGCAGCGCAGATGGGACACAGGTCAGTATCGCTGATATTGTGGCACTGGCGACAATAATGCACCTCTTTTTTAAGGCGAGCGATGGAGTTAGTAAACCGCTCCACGTCCTCATCGCTCCGGCGCAGCAACGCTAACACATGCCGCAACGCGCTTTTGCGCCCCATTCCGGGCAGTGAAGCAAACTGATTTACCGCCTCTCCCAGCAATATACTCGGGTACTCGTTCATTTCACCTACAAAGGTACAAAAAAATTTTGGAATAGACAAACTTTTTAAATGGAAAATGGAAAAATGAGAATGGAGAATGGTTTTTTTTCTGAGTTATGACCGGAGGGCACAAGGAAGAACGCCGAAATATACAGAAAATACAGGTTTAGTCACCCCCTCATCGTTCGTCTATCTCGAGACGAACAATATACGAACGGTGAACGAACGATAGACGGAGAGTGAATTTTGGGTGTTTTTGGGACTTTGCTTTTGGAGATAAGATAATTAACAACCTATCTCTATATAAACAACACTAATATAGAAAAGATTATCTAAATCCATATTATTAAAGAATATGCTTATTGCCAGTGATTCAATAGATATATCACATTTTGTACATTATTTCTCTCAATTGTAGGACCAATAGGCAGACTAAGTTCGAAATTATGGATTTGTTCGGTGATAGGAAGATATAATTGTGGTATATTCCAAGATTTATTAGCATAGCATTCTTGCATGTGCGGAGGAATAGGATAATGAATCACCGTCCCTACTCCATTATCAGCGAGATAGTCGTGCAACCTATCTCGATTGGATTGACGATTATCAATGCACAATGCACGATTATCTTGAACTAAAATTGGAAACAAATGATACACATTGTTCTTGTCATCCAATCGTTTGGGCAATGTAATCAATGGATTGTTTATCCCCTCGTAATACATCTTTGCTATCGCTTGGCGGTGCTGATT
Organism: Paludibacteraceae bacterium; assembly: GCA_024400275.1. Next base: position 26,987 of record JAKSMY010000001.1, read on the forward strand.
ATCTTGATCCAAGTATTTTAGCTTTACATCCAATACCGCAGCCTGTATCTCGTCCAAACGGCTATTGCGTCCGCAGTACTTAAACACATATTTCTTTTGACTACCATAATTAGCCAACGCACGCACAGCTGCTGCTAAATCGGAATCGTTGGTTGTTACTGCGCCCCCATCACCCAAGGCACCCAAGTTCTTGCCTGGATAGAAACTATGCCCTGCAGCATCGCCCAACGAACCTGTTCGCTTGCCATTGAAGGTGCAACCATGGGCCTGAGCATTGTCCTCCACCAGTTTCAGGTTGTATTTCTTGCACAAGTCTAAAATCTTTTGCGTACAAGCACAGCGACCATAGAGGTGCACTATACAGATAGCTTTGGTCCTAGGCGTGATGGCCGCCTCTATACGTTCATCATCTATCTCCAACGTATCCAAGCGCGGCTCTACGCATACTGGAATCAAACCATTCTCCGTAATACCGAGATGGGTAGCAATATACGTATTAGCCGGCAGGATGACCTCATCACCGGGTTGCATGACGCCTAACTCAATGTACGCACGCCAAATCCAGATAAGAGCATCCAAGCCATTGGCACAACCGATACAATGTTTGGTACCAATATAGTTGGCATAATCCTGCTCAAAGCGAGCATTCTCCTCGCCTTGCAGGTACCAACCCGAGTTGACCACACGGCTTACTGCCTCGTTAATTTCTGCACCATGCAGAGCAGTTACATCTTTCAATGATAAAAAAGGTATATTCATATTACTTATCATATTCAGTTAATTTTCTTACAAATCGTGCGGGATTACCATACCACAACTCTCCTGCAGGAACATCTTTAGTTATCACACTTCCAATGCCAACCATAGCATTTCCCCCAATCGTTACTCCACCTAAAATAACAGATCCTGCACCTATACTAGCACCTTTTTGAATAGTAATCGGCATAAGGTTAAATGATTGCTTCGACCGTGGGTATTTATCATTTGTAAAGGTGACATTAGCACCAACAAAGACATTATCTTCCAATGTTATTCCGTCCCATATTTGCACACCACACTTGATGGTACAATTGTTACCGATAGCCACATTGTTCTCGATGAGACAATGGCTGCATATGTTGCAGTTTTCGCCTATTTGTGCATTAGGCAAAATGACACAAAACTGCCACACATTGGTGGATTCTGGTATATGCGCTTTACAATCTGATAAGGGATGAATCATAAACCTTTATATTTTAAAAACTCATCATAATCGCGAATATAGTCCTCCGCAATATATTTTTCGCTTGCTAAAACCATTACCACAGTTCCGCCAGAGAAATCATCTAAATCTCGCCATAAACCAGCAGGGACTAAAAGTCCTTTCCATGGTTTATCTAGCACAAACATTTTTTTCTCACATCCATCGTTCATTGTAATATGTACGGATCCACTAGTAGCAACCATCAATTGCTGCAACTTCTTATGCGCATGTGCCCCACGAGCTGCCTCTGGTACCATGTAGAGGTAGTAGATACGTTTAATCTTAAAGGGTATATCCGTTCCTTCTTCAATCACCGATAAATATCCTCGCGTATCCATATACTTACGAATATCAATGATTTTGCAATCATTCACAGTATGCTCTCTCATTTTAATATTCTTTTTTTTAGTTTATAAATACTTTCACATATCACAGATACCCAATAACCGATATAGGATACCAATAGTTTCGATTTCCAATTGAGCCAATATTTCTTCTGTAATACCAACAATTTATATTTTTTATAATATCTATAGAATTGTTGCTTTTGTTCTCTTGAAGTGCGCACTAAATCAAATGCAAAACAATTATATCTCCATTTTACTTGTTTATACATCTGTGTTGCTAAATCTGGAGCCAAAGTTAGCAACTCGTTGTAAAACCGCTCAACTTCATCTCCAACTTGGAATGAAAATTCAAATATGTAATCACCCCTTTTAAGGTGATTGTTACTATATGATATCGATCCCTCATTTATACGATAATTATACAAAATATCACTAATTGAAGCAACAGAATGTGAGTAAACAATCGCTTTCATCATAATAACGGTATCTTCCCAGCTTAAACCTTCAACACATCGTATTTTGTTATCAAGCCAATGTTGGGTACGAAAGATGGCACGCCATTCATAACCCAATATATAATTGCAATAATCTCGATCTCTATAAGTATATTGATTTTTAATCCATTCTACTCCCCTCATCTTAGAAGTAGATTCAACTTCATAATATTCCGCAACATTTTTCCCCATTTGATCAACTCGTCGATAATTAAAAATCAACACATCCAAAAAATCTGCCTCTAATTTATTCCATAATTTATTCAAACAATAGGGCTCAATATAATCATCTTGTCCAAGAATCCAAAAATATTTACCATGAGCTAATTGTGTCAATTTGTTTATATTAGTAGCAATACGACAATTACGCTCATTTTTATATAGACGAATGTTCGGATATTTTTTTTGATATTCCATCACTATCTTAGACGAATGATCTGGAGAACAATCATCCAAACATACTATTTCATATTCGTCAATTTTAATATCTTGCGAAACTAGACTATTCAACAGACTAATAAGAAATTGCTCTCCATTGTAGAGCGCTACCAAAAAAGAAAACTTAATCATAATTATTTATATTGTATTTATCAACTCTATATAATATCTGCATACTAACCAATATATATGCTAATACAAAAAACGTGAATTCCCTCTTTGCTTATTCGCCAATTGAGGTCCTAGGAAAACCCATACAATCGAATAAACAATAGAAATCCACGCTGTGTATATTGTTTTGTGAATATACACCCGAGGACATCTACCACTTACTTGTTTTCGAACTGTATTTTGAAATTTCCTAGGTTTCAATTGGTCGATAACAAGCGTTAGTAAACGCCTTTTCGCGTTCTTCACCTCACGGCTTCACGCGATTAATATGTCCCGAAATCACGCTCTGATGAGTTAAGTTAGAAGGGACACTACCCCTCCCCTCACCCAGCGCGGATTTCGTTTTCGGTTGCAAAATTACAAAGAATTTTTGGAATACGCAAATAAAAAACAAAAAAATATGCGCAAATGCTTGCACATATCAAAAAAAAGTAGTACCTTTGCATCGAGGTTTAAGTCATGACGCGGATGAGGTATTTCGCTTTGCGCAAAGTCCCCGCCTCGAGCCTCACCTATTGGTAAACATTCGGCATGCTATCTTGGGGCAAAAATAAAGGTTGGTTTTGTGCCAACCTTTTTCTCATTTTATATCTCTTTGCAGGGTCATGCCCTACGGGAGGGGTTAATTTTCTTTTTCCTTAATATATTTATAGTTGTTTAATATGGTTAATATTTAGCCACTTCGTGGTCATTTGAATAAATCAGAATGTGTGCCTGTACGAGCTAAAGAAACTAACTTTATAGTGTTCTTAACGTCATAAATCAGTAACCAATCCGGCTCAATATGACATTCCCAATAATGAGCAAACCTCCCACTCAAACGATGTGGGCGGTAGCTTTGAGGCAGTTCTCCGTTTGCTTGGAGCAAATCCAAAACTACTTGTAAAGATGCTTGATTACAACCTCGCGAAATACAACGCCTTAAATCCTTCTTAAACTGACCGGAGTATTCAAGTTCGTACATACTAACCTAAAATTTGCTTGAATAAATCAGTGGAGTCCTTTGCACGTGTACCACGTCCTGCCTCTAATTCTTGTATAGCAGCAATGGTGGCGCTATTAGGTTCTTCTATAAACGCCTGTGATGCACGTATAGCAGCCAACATACTTAAAGCCACTGCACTACGCGGATTATAAGATAAAGTAATCGTCTCCATAATTTTACATTTTTCCAAAATCGCCGCAAAGTTACAAAGAAAAAATGGAATATGCAAAAAAAGTTTACTTTTAATTGCTATAAATGTTATCTTTTTCAGAAAAAAAGCGTATTTAGAGAGAGTGGACAGTTGAGAGTTGAGAGTGGACAGTTGATAGGTGATAGATAGTAGGTGATAGGTAGTAGGTGGGAGGTAGTAGGTGGTAGGTAGTAGGTAGTAGGTAGTAGGTAGTAGGTGGTAGGTGGTAGAAATTGTGGCATAGTTTTTGCAAACGGCTTATCAAAGACCTAAACAAATGAAAAAAGGTACTTATTCTCGGCTAAGAGAGGTACTTGCTTTCCTAAACAAACCTAAAACCTAAATGTATGAAAAAAGTATTTGTTTGTACGGCATTAGCGTCGCTTGCTTGGATGCTACATGCCAGCCCCACCCGATTCAGGGTGGACGTTCAAAACCTTTCGGACACGAAAGTGGATTTACGCATTACAGACGAACAAGGTTCAACTGTAAGTGCCGGTCATTATCAATGGTACCGAGACGGTAGGCCGATTGACAACGCCATTTCACCCACATATTCAACCACACAAGAAGGCGAATATGCGTGCTTGGTAGATGGCCAATTAACCTATCGGCACGTGATTGTGGACTGCGATTATCAATTGCTATTTGACGACCACGGTGCCGACCAAAACTGGTTTAATGTTGCCAATTGGTACCCCAATTACGACCATCTGCCCAACGCACTTTCCAAAGCAGCCATTCAGGACAACAAGTATGCCAACGTAGCACAGGCAGAAAGCAACGGAGTAGCAGTAGCTCAACACCTGACGATGTTGAACGGTGCCCAATTGGTCGTACAGCCAAGCGGTCGTTTGGCAGTGGATAGCATATCCTACCACACCGGCAGTAACCTGACTATCCGGACAGATATGAGTCACGCCGGTGCTGTCAGCGTAGCCGAAGGCAGTCCCTTAACCGCCTCCACAAGCGTGTACGGCAAAGCCACCAGTGACGGCAAATACGGCACCGATGTGATTTGGCAATTTACTGCTATTCCACTAAACAGCGGGCTACGCGCCGAACACGATTTTTACGGCGGTTGGATGACCAAGTGGACTGAAAACCAAATAGATGCCAGCGGTCAATTAGGCGGGTGCTGGAGTTGGATAGGCAACACGGACTATCTGCAACTATTTCACGGCTACGCACTGACCCAAAACCGCGAGACATCGTACACGTTCCACGGTTCGTTACCCACCAAGGATTACGCCATCACCGGTCTCACATACACGATGGGGCAAGGAGACGGATACCACTTGTTAGGCAACTCGTACAGCGCGCCCATTGATGTCGCTGCCATGAACGCCACAGACTTTCATAACACAGAAATGACGTTCTATTTGCTGCATTACGGTTCACAAGACCAGCAACAAAAATTAGCAGAAGAGGGTTCGCTGAACATCACCGGCTCCCCCAACGAGTTAAGCAACGGGCAATATTATGCCCTACCCCTGTATTTGGCGAAAGAGGGATTGCTGGCGAATACGCTTATTCCAAGTATGCAGGGGTTCTTCGTGCAGACAATAGCCCCCGATGCCAGTATAAGTTTTGACTACGAGCGCGTGGTACATCAACCCAACAAGAATGCCACCACATCTGCCCCCTCGGCATATAGTCCGACGAGGGAGAAGACAGGAGCCATCTATGCATCACTGACTGCCATCTGCTCAACTACACACTTTGCCGATGCCGCCAAACTATTCCTCAACAAGGACTGTTCGGACGACTTTGACAATGGCTGGGACGGCAAAAAGATGCAAGGCAGTACTGCCTCGCCCCAAATATATTGGACCAGCGATGCCGGACAATGGCAATATCAGGTGACCAATCAAGCCGACAGCGTACGATTTGAAGTAATTGCCGGCACAGAACCGGAAATAACCCTTCGCATAGACCGAAGCAAGATGGGTAACTATTATCCTCAAATGTGGCTAAAAGACTTGCAAACAGGGACTTCGATAGACCTCAACCTATCCAATCAATATACTTATTCGGACGTTTCGGGCTCCACACGCCAATTCTTGCTGACCAGTCGTAAAAATACCCCATCTGCAATCACTGCCCCAACAACCAAGCAGTCCACAAAGAGTATTTACGATATTTTGGGACGCCAAGTGACAGAAAGCCCATCTTCTAAACAGTCCGGAATGTATATCATTGTGGACGATAACGGGACACGAAAGGAGGTGATATTATGACAACTACTGATTTCTATTCCACCTCTTCAATGCTGGATTATACAGAGCAAACAGAGTATAGCGGCAGTTTACCGCCATCTAATTTCACCGTTCCATTCCAAGCCGATGAAATCAACGACGGACAAACAACCTATGCACTCAGTTCGCCAAGTCCTACAACGCCTTTTGTCCCCGGATACAAAGACGAAGAACATCAATTACCGATAGGCGACATCGTATTCCCATTACTGGCATTAGCCCTCGCGTATGTCCTAATTCGGTCAGTCAAACAAGTATTAAACCATTAAAAACTAACGAATTATGAAAAAGATTATATTTCTTTCCATGCTGGTCATAGCAACCAATAGTTTTGCTCAAACAGACCAATGTATTCATTTTAGTACCCACTCCGTTGATACGGATTACCCGTATGTGGACCTTGATTTACCCAGCGGTACCCTTTGGGCAAGTATGAATGTGGGAGCAGGATGTGAAACAGATATCGGATACTACTTCTCGTGGGCCGATATAACAGGACATGACAACACCTATTATTTCTCTCCTGCCTACTACAACAGTACCGCCGCATCCGGCTACAACCAATATATTACCCCGGGTAATGCCTACGATGCTGCCACCCAAAATTGGGGAGCCAACTGGTGCCTGCCAAGCAAGGCACAAATGGAGGAATTGCGCGATAATTGCAATCGCCAATGGACCACCATATATGGTGTTAACGGAATGAAATTCAGCAGCAAGCAAGACCCGAACAAGTACATCTTTTTCCCGGAAAGCGGATATGCCGTACTCGGTGCAGCACAATATACGACACACGCTTACTGCTGGTTTACCGATTGGGTATCAGCCGACCATGCTTATTATGCCGACTTGCACTACAACAGTTCAATCAATACGTCGGTGGTCGGTATTTATCAGGAATACTTAGCCCGCTGGGCAGGGCTGCCTATTCGTCCCGTTCGGCAGATTGCACAATGAGGCAAGGGAAAAGAAAGGAGTCGCGTAAATACACGCGATTCCCTTTTTTTATTTGCATATATGAAAAAAAAAGTGTATCTTTGCAGCGAGAACGCTGCATATAAATCTAAAAAATATATCTAAAATGAGTTGTTTACAAGTTCTTTTGGCTATTATCTTTCCGCCGTTGGCTGTGATTGACCGTGGCTGTGGCAGTATGCTGATTGTACTACTGCTGACCTGCATTGGCTGGGTTCCCGGCGTAATCGCAGCACTTGTTATTCTAAATAAAAACGAGAATTAACCATGAAAAAATCACTTATTCTATTCATAGCCGCCGTGGCTACACTACCTCTATTAGGTCAAGACGATGGGTATAACGCCAACAAAACGACTTACACCACTACGCTGCAACACACCCCCTACTCCAACGAAAGCACCACGCAAACAGCGAAACAACAGCAAGTGAAGGTGTCGCAATCGTCCTCAGGACGTGCATTTGAATGCCAAATAGATTTGTCCGGCTCCCTGAAAGCCACGCAAATATTCTACGAAAACGTCAGCACCCAATCCATTCCCGACGGTGGCGGCAATATAGACGTAACGTTCGGTGTACGATACAACAGCCGTAGTTTCTTCGGTGCAGGTATAGGTTTTCACACCGATTTTCTAAACGACCAACTCAAGGAAAACCACAACGGCGTAATCTATCGTATGCCCATCAAAGCATACGAATACAGGTTACCTATCTTTATCCGGACGCGCCTGTACATGCCCGCGAAAGCCGTTAATCCCTTCTTGGAAATAGCAGCCGGCGGTTACGTGCGCCTAAAAGACCAATTGACTATTGACTGCTCTGAAGTCCCCGGCAAGGAGTATATCGACGAATACAAAGCCCATTCCAAAGGAGGATTCTATATGCAAATCGGATTTGGAGTGGAATATAAGCAATTCACCACCGCCCTCGGATACCGCTGCTACGGAAAGAACATCTACAACGACGGCAACTATGCCTATCTGAGCGTAGGTGTGAAATTAGGCAAGTAATCATTTTCAACAACTCATAAACACACCACAACGATGCAATTTAACTACACAGGTCATAGCGGTCTTCAACTGCCTCAAATATCCCTCGGTTTATGGCACAACTTCGGCAGTATTGATAATTATCAGAGCGCGCGTAAAGTGCTACTTCGCGCGTGGAACGAAGGCATTACACACTTTGACTTGGCCAACAACTACGGTCCAGAGGCGGGTTCAGCCGAACGGAACTTCGGGCGAATACTCCACGACGACTTATTGGCTCACCGCGACGAGATGGTCATATCCACCAAGGCCGGCTACTATATGTGGGAAGGCCCTTACGGGGACGGCGGTTCGCGCAAATACCTGATAGCCAGCATAGACCAAAGTTTGCAGCGAATGGGACTGGACTACGTGGACATCTTCTACAGCCATCGCTACGATCCCCACACGCCCCTTGAGGAAACGATGCAGGCACTCGTCGATATCGTCCGTTCGGGCAAGGCCCTATATGCCGGTATCAGCAACTACCCTGCCGAGCAGCAGCAATGGTGCTACAACTACCTGCGTGAGGCACACGTGCCCTGTCTCATCGGTCAATATCGTGCATCGCTGTTCCAACAGCAGACCCTTTTCGCCAACCTGCCCGTTGCACGCCAGAACGGCAGCGGATTTATCTGCTTCTCGCCTTTGGCACAAGGACTGCTGACAGATAAGTACCTAAAAGGTATTCCTGCCAAATCGCGTGCCAACAGCGGTAGAGGCAATGGTGCCATCACCGCCGAAGCCGTTACAGAACATGCCGTACGCACGGCACAACGGCTGAACACAGTAGCCCAACAGCGTGGGCAGAGTCTGGCACAAATGGCATTGGCATGGCTCTTGGCACATGAGGGCGTAACCTCCGTACTCGTTGGAGCCAGCAGCGAAAAACAAATCAAGGACAACGTGCAAGCCATTGCCAACACCCGTTTCACGGAAGAAGAAATGCAGCAAATAGACCACATACTGCAGATGGATTAAGATGAAACACACTTCTTTTTTCTGGTTTTTTGTGCTAATCAGCACGTTGACGGCCTGTCAGCATTCGCCGTGGAACAAGTCCGAGGCGTGGTATAACACATACGACAGCATCACGCACGAGGCAGACCTATTCTATATACTATCCACGGAAATCATCTCTTCGCAAGACGACGAAGGACAAGAGGTCTATAATGCCGTTCTCACCCAAGCAGAGCGAGAACTGCTGGACCAAGAAGCAAGTTTTATTGCAAGCCAGTTAGGGGATTCGATGAATGTATATATCCCTTATTACCACCAATTTACGATGAACTCTATCCTACTGCCACAGGATTCATTTCAATTGGCATACAACCACGCACAACAGGAAATAGAAGATGCCTTTGCGTACTATATTCAGCACCTCAATCGCCAACGTCCGTTTGTGCTGGTGGGCTTTAGTCAAGGGGCAATGTATATTCCCACCCTTTTGCGCAAGATGGACGGCAATGCCTATCAACGGTGCAAAGGTGCCTATATGATGGGCTATCGCCTAACGGCAGAAGACCTGCAAGACAGTCGTCTGCAACCAGCGACCGGCGCATTGAACGGCAAAGTGATATCCTTCAACTCGGTTACCACACCGGACAAACAATGGCCATTTATTAGTGGCGATGCCGCCACGTGCATCAATCCGCTGAACTGGACCACCGATGCCACACCTGCTGTCTTATACTATCAGCAGGACACCATCATAATCGTTCAGGACACTACGAGCCATCTGCTATTGTGCGACGTCGATCCCGAGCGCTATTACCTGCCCGGAACAGAACCGTGGTACCAACACGGCTGCCTTCATCACTGGGATATATTGTTCTATAACAAGCACTTACACCGCAACATAATACAACGGTGTTACGGCAGTTTATAGCAGTTGTTCCACCAATTCGGGCACACCTTCGGTGGCTTTCTTACGAATATGGGTAATGCGGTCACGATACATGCCAAATTCAGGCATACCCGGGTCCACAAAATAAATCGGCACGTTAGGACGCACATATTCCAACAGCGAAGCAGCAGGATAGACATTTAGACTGGTTCCCACCACAATCATGATATCAGCCGTTGAAGCAATCTCACATGCCTGTGAGAAATAAGGCACACTTTCACCAAAAAAGACAATATACGGGCGCAACAAACTGCCATCCGGGTGGCGGTCGCCATAGTGCTGCTCCCAACCTTGCAAAGGAACGGTCGCCGTGTCGTTGTTCTCGCTACGCAACTTAACAATCTCGCCATGCAGGTGGGTGATGTGTTTGCTGCCGGCACGCTCGTGCAAGTCGTCTATGTTCTGGGTGATAATCTCCATCGTGGGATAGGCCTGCTGCAGGCGCGTCAATGCCAAATGAGCAGCATTGGGCTGAGCAGCTAAGGTATCTTTGCGCCGTGCATTATAAAAATCTACGCACAACTGCGGATTACGCAACCATGCTTCGTGCGTGCAGATATCCTCGACCTTGTACTTTTCCCACAAACCATCTGAGTCACGGAACGTGCCCAAACCACTTTCGGCACTCACTCCGGCACCGGTAAAAACAACAATCTTCTTCATTATCTCGTTATTTTTGATCTAACCAATTTAAGAACGTCTGCGGATTGATAGTAAATGCCTGCGCCGATCCCACCTGTTGCCCGTCCTTGTCCAAGCGCACAAAATAGGGCTGAGCATTGCTGCCAAAACGCTCCTGCTGCAGTTGCGAATACTCTATACCGTCTTCTACTCCATTGCCATTCTCATCACGGCGAGAGTCCACATACAGCATAATATACACATAATCCTCCAACCGCTTCTGCACAGCTGAATCTGCCAGCACAAACTCCTCCATTTTACGGCAATTGACACAGCCATAGCCCGTAAAATTGACCAAGACAGGTTTGGCCGTCTGTTGGGCATAGCGCAGCCCCTCGTCATAGTCGAGATAGACCTCCCTTTCCTGCACGGCAGGAGGGGCAAACGCAGCAATGGCTTTGACAGGAGCACCCCAAAGACCGGGCAACAGATACAGAGCAAAAGCCCAGCAGATAACAGCCACCACCTTCCCCACCCAACTCTTGCGAATAAGGTAAATGCCCAAGCCACCAAAGCAAACTATCCACAACGCAATAAACAGCCATCGGGGCAAGATACCCCAACCGTACGCCATATCAGCCACGGAAAGGAACTTAAGGGATAATGCCAATTCGATGAAGGCAAGGGTTACTTTGAAAGACTGCATCCACTCACCCGATTTGGGCAAGCGTTGTAGCCACTCCGGAAACATAGCAAATAGGGCAAACGGCAACGCTAATGCCAAGGCAAAACCGAACATGCCAATAGCCGGAGTCAAGTACGACTTACCGGCTGCCTCCACCAGCAACGTGCCAATAATCGGTCCCGTACACGAGAACGAGACAATCACCAAGGTAAACGCCATCAACAATATACCGACGACACCTCCCTTGCTACGCGCTTGACTATCCAAACGAGTGGACCACGAGGCAGGTAATGTGATTTCAAATAGCCCAAAGAACGAGAGGGCAAACGCCACCAATAAGGCAAAAAAGAACAAGTTGACAATGGCGTTTGTCGATAGCGCATTCAACGCAGATGCACCAAACAGCACCGTAATCAACAAGCCCAACCCCACATAAATCAGCACTATACTGGCGCCGTATAAGACAGCATCGCGCTTACCACCGCGTTTTTTCAAGAAAAACGACACCGTCATTGGAATAATCGGCCACACACACGGGGTAAAGAGGGCAAGTAAACCGGCCAACAAACCCAATAGAAAGATTCCAATGAGGTTGCTATGCGATTCCGAGGGGGGTGCTATAGAAACAGGTGGCTCATCGGTGACATACTCGTATATTTCCGGCGCCAAGCACTGCTCATCATCGCAGGCAGTAAAGCGAATCGGCAGCACTTGTGCCGTATGCATCGTGCATTGGTACGTGCCCTCATAGTCCTCACCCACCATCGAGTCGCCAATTGAGATGAGCGTCATGTGCCAACCCGAATCGATAGCGGCAGTCAGTTGCACACTATCCCCCACAACCTCCCCACTCCACTGAATGGGCTGCAATAGGGCTAATATGACGAGCAGTAATTTCATCAAATCACACGTACAATTACTGTCGCAAAATTACAAAAAATCTTTGAATAACCCAAATGTAGCGTTTGAAAAATCTCATTTTTTGCGGAAAAAGGCAAACTTTATTTGCAAATTACAAAAAATCTTTGTAATTTCCTTCGTAAATTCCAGTAGAATTTTTATTAAAATAGCGAATAAAAGCAAGCTTTTCTTGCATATTCCAAAATATTTGTAATTTCCTTCGTAAATTCCAATAGAATTTTTATTAAAATAGCGAATAAAAGCAAGCTTTTCTTGCATATTCCAAAATATTTGTAATTTCCTTCGTAAATTCCAGTAGAATTTTTATTAAAATAGCAATTAAAAGCAAGCTTTTCTTGCATATTCCAAAAATTCTTTGTAATTTTGCAGTCAGTTTTTCGATTCGTCGAAAACAAAACGGATAAATAATAGGACCCTATTTTTATCACAGGCGGGCTTTATAGTCTTTTATGACAAAAAGACGACATGTCGTCGGTGTCCATAAAAGCCCTATATCGCCTGCCACAAAGGAACCAAGAACACAATTTGTAAACAACTATGACTTTATCTGCTGCGGATAGGAAAGCAATGATGGATGACATGCGCTCGTTTGATGAGCCCATGCCGGCTGTCGGTATTTTTTGGTATGATCCGGAAGAACATACATTGTTTGGAGTTCGTAAAAAGGAGATGACTCCTAAAATGGAAGAAGAAGCAGCAGAGAAAGGGTTGCCCTTCATTAACTATCAGCGACTGCATCGTCAAATCTGGAAAGAGGAACACTACCGCGCACTTGCGCAGAATGAGCCGACTAAATTTAAAGGGGATTATACGCAAATTCCCCGTGGACGTGTAGCGTGGAATATCAACAAGTTCGTCGTATTTGTCGGGCAATGGGCTAAAGATATTGAGCCGGAGTTAACAGACCTCATTAATCAAGAATTTGCTCTGCCATACTTTGAATTTCTATATGATGAGCATTGGGATTTAGGACATGGATGGTCAGGTGACCTATAGTACTCGTAACGAGATGTTTAGAAAATATAAACCGTCAATTATTATCGCCTATGGAATAAAACGAGCAAGAAAATTGCACAATAGATAATATAGCGTTATCTTTGTTTCACACTTATTGAAATTTCGCCAAAATTTTAAGCTCTAGTGAAGTAAAGTCTAACGCTCACTCGTTTCGAGTGGGCTTTACTTTATCCAAGGGCACAGGTGTTTGGCGATACCTCAATAAGTGGATTAAAAAGTTTAGTCCACTTTTTTGTGCTACTAATCAACGGACTGCAAATAACAAATATCAACAAATTAAAATTACTAATTATGAAAAAAGTATTATTTTTGATTGCAATTGCAATGATGCCATTTGTATTCAATGGTTGTAAAAACAAAGAAAATGTAGAAAATCCATTAGTGGGTAATTGGGTTATAATAGGAGATGCAGATACGTATGATTACAATGTACGATTTGAAGGTGTAGAAGAATATCTTTCTTTCCAAGACAATGGCAATTGTGTTGAGTATTTATATGGTGGAAAATATACTGAAGCCAGTTGGGATAACGGCACTTTGAGTGGCGAAAGTTGGATACCTTATAAAACATACCAATGGAAAAGTGCTGATAATACGCTTTCTTTCTCTCCCGAATTTTGGGGAACAAGCGAAGTCTCATATAAAAAAGTGACTAATGACATTATTGTAATAGAAAGCATAGGTTTGGCTTTTGGTCGTGTAAAACAAATAGTAACAACAAAATAATTTGATTATGAAGAAGATATTATTAACTATTATCACTTTTGTATTTATACTACTATTAGGTAGTTGTGAGAACAAATACGAATTTGGTTATATAGATAGTTTAGAAGGAACAGCATGGCAAAGTGCAAAAGGAAAAAGTGAATCTATTTACGAATTTAAGTCCAATCATCAATTGATCTGGAAAACATCATCCCAAACATATACTGACTTAACATGGTATTGCTCTGATAATGGCGACGTCAGTATATATTGGAGCAAGTTTATTGGGTCAGGTGAATATTCAAAAGGACAATTTGATAAATATAAAGGAACACTTACAATAGATGGTGACCCCTATAAACTAATTAGTAAATAGAACAATGGCACGCATTTCTGCGTGCCATTAGTTTATTCACCTTTCTGTAACTCGCGGAGGAGGGCAGCACGGACGAAGCAGTCGAAACGTTGGTAGCAAAGGTGCTTACCGGTCGTGGGACTGATAGGCGCATCTTTTTCGCCCTTGATACGCTGGGCATCAAAACGCTTCTTCCACATTGCTAAAGTCGCAAGGGCTTGGGCTTTGGCCTCATCCGAAAGGGTGAGGTCATTATTTATATCCTCGGGCTTACGGGTAATCAACTTCGTTTGCGAACATGCCTGCTTCCAAAGGTTAATCTTACGCAGTTCGGCTCCCTGTGCAGGGTGCTTCTTCCAATCACGCGGATTCCTGAGAACATAGGTCTCTTTGGCTCCCACACCAAGAACCTTGCCATTTTCATCTTTGAACTGCTTTTGGCGGAAAACGGAATCATCTTGCTTGTTAAGTTTGCCTGTGAGAACGTCAATAGGGGTAATAAAAGTTGTTTTTGCCATAGTTGTATAGTTTTAGAAAGTTATTATAATCTCTGCTCTATATATTCTCTATAGTATACTAATATTATACTAATATTATATAAATATCATACTAATCACATACTAATAACATATTAATCACATACTAATCACATACTAAAATCATAGTTAGATAACGGGTGCAAAGGTACAAAAAAAGATTGATATATGCAAATTTATTGAATGGAAAATTGAAAATATGGACCGCTACGCTGATGGAGGGGGGATGGGAAGGGGCGGCGTATAGCAACCCCTAGGCGACTCCGCGCAAGCAGCCCCGCCCAAGCCCAGAGGGATGTACTGTCGCTACGGGGTTCTATACTTGCATAACAGGTAGAAGGTAGTAGGTAGAGAGGGAAAGGATGGACCCTCTCGGTCCCCCTTCAAAGGGGGAAGGACGGAGAGGTAGAGGGAGAAGAGAGACAAAGAGGGATACTGAAACGAGCGAAGGGCATCGAACACCCTGAGCGAGGGGAAAGATAAGAAGAGGAAGGAAGGGGCGGCGTATAGCAACCCCTAGGCGACTCCGCGCAAGCAGCCCCGCCCAAGCCCAGAGGGATGTACTGTCGCTACGGGGTTCTATACTTGCATAACAGGTAGAAGGTAGTAGGTAGAAGGTAGTAGGTAGTAGGTAGTAGGTAGTAGGTAGAGAGGGGAACTATAATTCGCAGATATCTGATGGCATACGCCAGTCACCACGGGGAGACAAGCTCACACAGCACACCTTAGGTCCGTCCGGCAAGCAACTGCGCTTGAACTGCTGGCAATAGAAGCGGTGCATAAAGACAGACAACCAATGGTCAATCTGGTCCGGCGTATAGCGGTCCTCAAATGCCACCGAAGCCATGTAGAAAATCTTATCTCTGGAGAACCCGTAACGCAAGAAATAGAAAATAAAGAAGTCGTGCAATTCATACGGTCCCACCTTCTCCTCCGTGATTTGAGCAATATCGCCCTGCTCGTCCGTTGGCAGCAGTTCAGGCGATACGGGAGTGTCCACAATATCCAACAAAGTGGCCCTTGTCTCGTCCGAGAAATAGTTTTCCGCAGCATACTTCACCATATAACGCACCAAAGTCTTTGGCACGCCGGCATTGATGCCATACATTGACATGTGGTCGCCACAATACGTTGCCCAGCCCAACGCCAATTCGCTCAAATCGCCTGTGCCAATAACCAAGCCGTTGTACTTATTCGCCAAGTCCATTAATATTAAGGTACGCACGCGCGCCTGAGCGTTCTCATACGTAACGTCGTGATTATTAATATCATGGTCGATGTCTTGCAGGTGTCGGGTCGTTACCTCGCGAATAGGTATCTCGTGCATCGATACGCCCAGTTCCTCCATCAAGCGCATGGCATTCGTATAGGTGCGGTCGCTGGTACCAAAACCGGGCATGGTAACACCCAATACACGTTGCCGTTCATAGCCCAGTAAATCAGCAGTTTGCACAGCCACGAGCAGTGCCAACGTTGAATCCAAACCGCCCGAAATGCCCACAACCAAGGTCTGTGCCTTGGTGTGCTCCCAACGTTTCGCCAAACCGTTCGTCTGAATACTGAACACATCGCCACAATAGGCGTCCTCGTTCTCCTTGTCCGGCAGGAAAGGTGTGGTCGAGAAGGTGCGGTGCAGTGGCTCAACATACCCCCACTCTGACTCGATGGGTGCCACGTTGATTTTGCGGTAATGGCCGTGCTGGTCCTTGGTAAAGTTGGTATTACGCTGCCTGTCTGTACGCAGACGCTCCACATCAATCTCCGAGATAACCATGCTGTTTTCGCGCAAGAAACGCTGTCCCATCTCGAGCAAATCGCCGTTTTCGGCAATATACGTAGAGCCGGAGAACACGACGTCGGTGGTCGATTCGCCCACACCGGACGAGGTGTAGATATATCCGCAATGCACACGCGCCGACTGCTGCGTAATCATCTGCCGGCGGAAAGCATGCTTGCCAGTGACACAGTTGCTACTACTGAGGTTGAAAATCAGTTCGGCCCCCTGCACCGCCAGTTGCGTGGAAGGCGGTAGCGGACTCCACAAGTCCTCGCACACCTCTATGCCAAAGCAATAATCGCGCGTCATGAACAACAAGTCTATTCCAAACGGCACATCACCACCCCACAAATCCACCGTAGGAATACGCGGCGAGCCATCGGACTCACGCACGGCACGACCACTCGTGAACCACCGTTTCTCATAGAACTCGCCGGTATTGGGCAAGTTAATCTTCGGCACAACGCCCACGACCTCGCCGTCGGTTATGACAAACGCGCAGTTGAACAGGTTGTTATCCACCTTCAGCGGAGCGCCCACCAAGACAATCAACGCCTTACCTCGGGTGTATTCGCAAATCTGCTGCATCCCCTTCATCGCGTTCTGTTGCAACTGCTGCGTGAAGAAAAGGTCCGCACAAGTGTAACCGGTTACGGTCAATTCAGGGAAACACAAGACCTCAACACCCTCCTCAATCGCCTCGTTGATTTGCTCCTTGATGGCCTGAACATTGGCATCTACATTTGCCACTTGGCAAGCCGGCACCGCTGCCGCTACGCGCACAAAACCGAAATTCTGATTCATAATACTCGTCTTTTATCGCACAAAATTACTAAAAAATCGACATATAAACAAATTTTTTACATTTTTTTCTGCAAAATACTTGCGTATTTCAAAAAAAAGCAGTACCTTTGCACTCGCTTTCGACAAAAAAGCAATAGGGTGCTATCGTCTAGTGGCCTAGGACAACGGCCTCTCACGCCGTAAACCCCGGTTCGACTCCGGGTAGCACTACAAAAAAGGGACTTGCTCAGCAAGCCCCTTTCATTTTTACCCTTGTCCACTTATTTCCATCGCAAAACGTTCTGCCTCGGCAATCTGCTCTATTTTGCCCACATCCATCATACGATAATCAGTCGGCACGTACGCACGCAACGTTCCTTTCTTCATCGCGTACAGATACACATCCATCAGCCCGAATTTTGCACCTTTTTCCTCTGCGACAGCGCCGAAACAGGGATAAAGCTCCGGTTGCAGCACTGCCATACCACTATATGCCAAGTGTTGCCCGTCTTGCCCCTTCAGTTCGCCCGTTGCTATGTTCGTCCAACCGCATAAGCGCTTTTGCCCGTCAAAGCAGAGGTAACGCTGCGTCTTCCTGTCGCTCACCACCAAGGTGCCCAAACCGCCGTTCCTCGTTGCCTGCTGCAACAAGTCGTGCAGGTCAATCGTGCTGAGTATATCGACATTGCACACCAGTAGCGGCTCTCCGTGCATTGTGCATTGTGCATTGACCACCTTTTTCACTCCCCCACCCGTGTCCAAAAGCAAGTCGCGCTCGTCGGAGATAGATATATTTGCTCCCCAACCGTTATTTTTCTGCACCTCCTCAATAATCATATCAGCAAAGTGGTGCACGTTCACCACAATATCCGTTATACCGGCAGCCATCAGTTGCTCCACCTGCCACTGTAGCAGAGGTTTACCGGCAAGGGGCACCAATGCCTTGGGCATCGTATCGGTCAGCGGTTTTAACCGTGTCCCCAATCCCGCTGCAAAAATCATTGCTTTCATACCTCAAAGTACCCTTGCCCGTAATTTTCGTTCGATATTTTGCTCACGGTGAATAATCTGCACTTCCACGCCGAACTTGCTGTTCAGATGTTGTGCCATCTTCTCGGCGCCATACACGCTACGGTGCTGGCCACCCGTGCAACCAAACGACACCATCAAATTCTCAAAACCGCGGTCCATATATCGTTTCACACTCGCATCTACCAACTGATAAGCGGCTTCCAAGAACGGCTTCATCTCACCGTCATCTTCGATGAAACGTATCACCGGTTCGTCCATGCCGGTCAAGCCGTTGTAGCGGTCGTACTTACCCGGATTATTCACGGCACGGCAATCAAAGACAAATCCCCCACCATTGCCACTGACATCGGCAGGAATGCCCTTCTTGTAACTGAAACTGAACACACGGACCACCAGAGGTTTCTTCACGCCAACGTCCTGAAACTGTTTCATTTCCGTCATGCGTTGCAGCACGTCCGACAGGTACGGATAGGCACTATTGTCCTGCTTCAACAACTGACGCAGGTTTTCGATTGCGAAGGGGATAGACTGCAGGAAATGGGGCTTTTTCTCAAAATATCCACGGAAACCGTACGCGCCCAAGACCTGCATGGTACGGAACAGCACGAAGTGCCGTAACGTGGTCCGAAAGCCATTTTCATCTACCGGCAAATAGTTCTTCAGTTCTTGCAGGTACTCCCCTATCAACTCTTCACGCAGGTCGTCATGAAAATTGGCTTTTGCCTGCCATAAAAACGAGGCGACATCGTAATAAATAGGACCTTTTCTTCCACCTTGGTAATCGATAAAATAGGGTTCACTGTCCTTAATCATCACATTACGCGACTGGAAGTCTCGGTATAGAAAGGCGGTAATGGGAGCAGCCAACAGAATATCTGCCATCTTCTCAAACTCATTCTCCAATCGGTCTTCTTGGAAATCCACCCCCGTTGCTTTTAGGAAGCAGTATTTAAAGTAATTCAGGTCCCACAACACGCTACGCCGATTAAATTCCGGCTGAGGATAGCACACGGTCCAATCAAAAGCCCTTGCCCCCAACACCTGAAAACGCGCCAAGGCGCGCATTGTCTTGCGGAGTAGCACTTTTTCCTTCTCACAGAATACACCGGTCTTGCGACCTTCGGCGATACAATCAAACAGCACTTCGCTGCCTAAGTCCTCCTGGTCATACGTCATCTCGTCCTCGCCCACGTGATATAAACAAGGTACGTTCAGCCCCTGCGCCTTGAAGTGGCGCGACATATAGATGAAGGCATGATTTTCCTCCGCACTTGTACCAACCACGTGGATATAACTCTGCCCTACTGTGCCACTGATGTTACCCGTCTCATCTACGGCCCGAAAATACTGGCGATTGCTTCCGCCTTGCATGATTTGTTCCATATTGCTCGCTTAAAACTCCACAAAATTACTAAAAAAACGACATATACACAAATTTTTTCATTTTTTTCTGCAAAATACTTGCGTATTTCAAAAAAAAGCAGTACCTTTGCACCCGCTTTTGAGAAATCAAGCATGTCTCCCTAGCTCAGCTGGCTAGAGCAATTGACTCTTAATCAATGGGTCGAGGGTTCGAATCCCTCGGGGGACACAAGAAAAAACACATTAAAAATCAATCAGTTAGGCATTACACGAAAAGTCGTGTGATGCCTTTTTCGTTCATTTGTATGTTACCGGGCGTATTTACACGCATATTTCATAACTGATTGATTTATACAAATATAATATACTTATAGCGTGTTTTTTGAGATGCATAAAAACATAGCAAAAACATAGCAAAAAAGTAAAACATAGCAAAAACATAGCAACAAATTTTTATCGTCATGGCAAAAGTATCTCTTTATTTGGACACCAGGGCTGCCAACAAAAACGGCTTGTACCCTATCAAATTGCGTATCACTCATAACAACACCAACGCTGCACGTTCTGTTGGGTTGTACATATCACCCGACCAGTGGGATGACAACTACCAAAGAATGGTATTCAGTTCCAACCGTGCAAAGATAAATAATGAGCAACTGGAAGACCTTATATATAAATATAGGTGTGACATCCAAAAATTAGATTCGATGTATCGTTTGCCAAGTATGAAGGCGGCCGACATTATTGAGTATGTAGAGAACGGAGGATTTGTCAAAAGCGACAACCTGTATTTCAACACGCGCATTCAGGAATATGCAGACCAATGCCGCAAAGAGACCTACAAAAAATCGTTCTTATATACGGAGCGTACTGTTATGGACTTTGTGCAGACCACATCGCCCAATGCCGATAAGATATTCCTAATGGATATAAACTACGACTTCTTGTGCAAGTTCCATTCTTATATGGAGAAGCGCGGTATGAAAAAGAACTCAATGGCTATCGTTGAGACTAATATCCGCACCATTTGGAACCGTGCCACCAAGTCAAAGTTATTGCCGCATGATCTCAATCCGTTCTATGGCGATTGTGGGTATAAGATACAGCACGAACTTAAAGAAAAGGTTTATCTTCCTATTGATGGTATGCGTAAACTGTTGGAATTGGACTTCAGCCAAGTACAGGGGCGTGAAGGATTAGAGGCAGCGCGTGATTTCTTTATGCTGTCCTTCTACCTGTGCGGCATCAATCCTATTGATTTGTTCTATATGCCAAAATGTCAGTCGGGTGAGATGGTGTTTGTCAGACGTAAGATAGAACACGCATCACCACAACCTGTGCATTTGTTCATACCAGCCGCAGCACAGCGTATTATAGACAAGTATGCAGACGGACCGATGATGCTAAACTTTGACCAGCACTATATGAATTTTGACAGTTGCTATTCTTTTTTCCGGCACCGCATAGACCGAATAGCCAAGATGATTGGTTACCCCGATATGACGCTTTATTGGAGCCGTTATACATGGAGCACATACGCCATGAAGATGGGGGCAAGTGATTTCGTTGTGGATAAGTTGCAGGGGCGTGTCCCAACTTCTATCAATGGCAAGCATTACGCATCGTTTGAGTGGGAGGACGGAACAAATATAATGGATAAGGTTATACAGTATGCAACTGATGGCGTTGCATACAACTCTACCCCAGCCCCAAAGTATGTGAAATAAAAAAAAAGGACTACGAGTTACCGTAGCCCTCCCTCGTCATGCTGTAACAGTACACAGCAATTAGAAGTTTAACCGAGTGCAAAGGTACTGCTTTTTTTCGATATATGCAAATAAATAGGAAAAATTTAGGAAAATTTTTGCATATTATCGTAACTTTGTGGTCAGATTGCTTTGCTCTCCCTCTATTTCCATAAAGTCTATGCGGCTATCACCCGACAAATACCCTGCAAGTCCCACACGGAAATACTTAACATCGGTACGCTCAACCTTGCAACCTATATCCGTGAATGTTCCTTTTTTCTCGTTGGCACCAAGCATGGCAAATTGTCTTCCATCGTAAGAGCCGAACACATAGACACCGAGTGTTTTGTTCTCTGTGCCGTTGTTGGTGTTGAACTTGCCACGAACTACAAATCGGTACGCCTTTTTGAAATCAACTGACCCTAACTTAATAACGTTAGACAGATAGAGAAAATCGTTTGGTGCTTCGGATTTGCCTTCCAATCCGTCTTGCTCTGCATCTACTTTGTAGAATACACCATCTTTCACGCGGTAGGACGTTGGGTAGTTGTTCACATACTCATCTGCCGAATAGTCACGCCGCGACCAGTTGCTGTAGCGGTCAAGGATATACGAATATGGATAGTTCTGGTTGCTGACCATCAACTCGCGCTCGTTGTGGTTGTAGTTGATAATCGCACCTCTCAGGTATGATAGAAAATCTACACCATCTACAAGGTCAAGTGGCAGGTCTGCCACTTTTTCAAGCATGTTCTTACCAACGTTACGTGGCTTTGCCAAATCGGGTTCTGTGTATTCTACCACATCACCCTCTGCCGGCTGCCCTATCTCGTTCACCACGTCACCTGCTATCTCCATCAGTCCACGGTCCGTTGTGAATACCACACCTGTATCTATTGGAGTGACCGACTTGGCATTGTTGCACACGTCACGCGCTATGATACGTGCATTGGTGTATGCCATTTCTCCGTTTGCATCTACATAGAGCGCATATATGCCGTCTGTGCAGAATACGTACAAAGGCGCAGCACCCGTTTGCCCTGTGCCAACTGCAATGGCATTGCTACACATAGCAAGAATAGTTCCATTGCCTATTTGATATGCCTGCTCAACAGGAAAATAAAAAGGATTGTTTGTTTTACTTGCTTTTAGTCCATTAGGGAATCGTTCTTCGACAAACTGCTCCGATAAATTTTCTTTTATTTGGTCAATTAAATAACTTTCATCTGAGACAGAATCCGTGACGGATAATGGTTTCAGTGACGATGCCATATAATACGAAAAATTTATGTATAGGTGCGATTTTAGTAATAGTGGATGAAAACCATAAGAATAACGAAAATCTAAAATTTTCCCCTTAAAGAAATACACTTTCATTTCCATTGCTCTCGTGTCAGGGAACGACAAAAGTGGATTAAGCGGATATAGAGTAACATCACCTTCTGAAGGCGTTTCTATATATCGTACTACTCGTTGTGGTTGCGATTCGCCTGTGTCAATATCTACAATAGCGAATGCGAGTGGCATGTGTTCTGTCCTGAACTCGCTTGGTATGGTAACCTCCGTAACTCCTTCGGTCGGTGTTTCACTTGGCGTGTCTGTATATACTACCTTATTTGATGTATGTTGGTAGTATTTATTGTTATTGTCAGCAAGGTTTGGAAGTCCCTCGTAAGTGCTGCCTTGTTGCACTTTGAGCGACCTATTGTGCAGCATAAACGATTCCAATGGGTATCCATGGAACTGAATGCTTTTATAGTTTGCTATATGCAATTTTCCGTTATACGAATATGCAACCTTGGGGATATATGTCATTCTCGACTGAGATTCGTATGTAAGTTTTTCTTGGAGTGCAATGTTTTTTAATATATTCTTATCTGATGCAGTTGAAAGGTCTATGATTGGGTTGTTAGTTAATTCGGAATGAATAGCGGTAATGTCGTATTCTTTTAATAAAAAAAACGGACTATTAAAAAGTTTCGACCTAAATTCAATATTGCTTGCAATATGTGGTTTGTATGAAAATGAACCGATGGCTCCTCCTCCGAAATCAGCTACAACTTGTCTATCTGTTGATTCATCTGAAGTTGTATATTTTTTGTAAATGCAAGATTCGTTTGTTATGAATACACAGATTGAATTAAATACGTCTTTATTTTCGGCAAGAATATCATTGTTTGATAATGACAATAATAAATCAGCACCAACAACATCTGCATAACATTTATCATTCGTAGCGGAATAACAACCAATCATAAGTGTCGGGTATATATCTGTCATTGCATAATCAGATGGGAATGATGGGTCTGGATTATTAGAATGAAAAGCAATATTTGGATATGAAAATTCTCTTGCTATATAATAATTACAATATCCTCCTTTAGGAATGTGAAAACTTTTATAATCTTGTGATGTTGGAACGTAAACATTTTGCCCATTATCTTCGTTGGGTAGGATATTTTCTCTTGGTGATAAAAATGTCGGTTGTGATGCGAATCCGAATGTGCCATCGTAAAATCGAAAAGCCGCAATAGCCACGACAGCACCTGTAAATTTATTTTCTTCAGTTGCTTTTGATAATGCAAGATTGATTAAGTTATTATAATACGAATTTTTTTGAGTTAAATCGTAAGTTGCGGGGATTCCTTGATGTTCTACTACTGGTACTACGCCCTCTACGTAAAATTTTTTATCATTATCTATCGATACATTAAATTTTACATCAATAGGGTACAAACCTCTGCTACTCTGTTCTTTGTTAGTATCTACATTTAACACTTTGTAAAACTCATCGCCCGTTTTGAATACAGCATACTCAAAATCATCTGCTCCGTCAATAATAGTAATCAAATGTCCTGTTTGGTTGATATATAAATCGCCCTCTACGCTGCATATCTCTTGCGGCGTAGTGAGTGCTGTAAAGGTTTCTCCGTCATTACCTATGTTGGCAAACCAATACAACTTGCTATCTGTCGGATTAACACCAAGGACATGATGGTACGATGCGTTGGTATGGATATATAGTTGCTCATACACAACACCTGTGGTTTCGTTGGTCATCGCAAAGACACGCTTTCCATCGCCGGCTGTGCGCCAACTGCCATCCTTAAAACGCAAGTTGATTAAGTCCTCCGCTCTACCATCTTCAACCGCCAACTTACTGGCGTTGCGTTGTATTCCTTTGAGTGTTATAGGTTCTGCCATAGTAGTATGATGTTATGTTGATGTTATGTTGGAAACAGGGTTTTGTATTTATATATGCTTTAGCAATGCTACAAAAGTGTTAAAACCAACGCGGTACTACTCGCATCACATTGGGGAAAAATTGATTGAGACGATGATACACTGAATCAAGAGCCGCAGCATAGCGTGTTGCCCATGCCTGCTGCTCATCAGGATAGGCAAACGAAAGCCAATCAGCCGTTATGTGACACACCAATGCTTCCTTAACGGCTATATCCAACGGACGGATATAATTCTCTGATAGGTCTCGCGGATGCTCAATAGTGTATGTGATAGTGTGTGTATGTGGGTTGAACTCAAACGAATCTTTTCCAATGCGCTTACCATACTTGCCTACGGCATCATACACATCAGCCATAGCCGTCTGCATGAATGACACAAACAGTTCCGTCTCGTCCTTGCTCATGTGGACCAAGTCCAGCAGATGTGGCGTACCTTCCGCACTCCGGTTCTTACCGAGGTACGAGGTACGCATAGAGATTTCTTCCTGAATCTTATCCATTGAATAGGATAATTTCAATATGTGGTGCTTGTTGTCAATCGTAAACATGGCTTATTGAATTTGTGGTTGAGGTGCAGCCGCAGCCGGCTGTGCCATTGGTTGTTGTGCAAGGGCTGCTTGCTGTGTTTGCGCTTCCTGTTGTTCAGCCATACGCTGCTTTACTTTCTCAAGCAACTTGTCGGCTCCGTGTGTAGATGTTGCTTCCAAATACTCCTCTGCACTGATGTCGCCTTTGTCATACATGTATTTCAGCATGTCCTCTGTGGCTTGGCGTGCAATACCATTGGACGGAGATTTAATCAATGCCACATCGCAGAGAATATCCTTTTGGTCGTTGTTGATAACATAATCTATGGTCTCCATAAAATCATTACCAACAATACGCAGGTAACGCTCCTTGTCATAGTTCTGCAAGACTACCATCATCATCTTATAGTCCAACTTCTCAATCAAGCCGTAGTACCATGCCAACGGGTCGGCAATGTTATTGTTGGCGTTTTGTGTCTGCTGTGCATACAATGATGATGGCGTACCTGCTTGCGGTTTCTCGCCACGGATAGCGTTGGGGGTTCCTGATACTTTGTCAAGAATAGCAGAGAAGAACTCAATCTTACTCATATCGACTTGACCATTATCCGTGATGGTTTGGTTGTCGGGGCTACCGAATACGACACGCTCCTCCCCTTCTTTTACATCAAGAGCCGTCAATGAGTTGGCTGCCGTGTAGTCGCGTTTCAATTCGTCCAACGTGATGCCTGTGCGGTCGAGTATGCGTTTATTCACCCACTTAAAGCCCTTGTGCCGTGTCATAGCAAAATACTCCGAGCGAATGAATGTGCGGTTAATCATACGCTGTGCATTGCGCTGGTCGCGGACGGTTGAGCATACTTGACCATCTACCAATGGGAATCCACCGATAACAAACGGGTGCGAACCATGAAGGTAATGAGGAATATCTTTCTTAAGAAGGAACCCTGTCGGAGTAAGATAGCGAACTACCCAATCATAATCTACACGATAAGTCGCTTGCACCAATACGGCTTCGCTTGGGTCTCCACCGGCTGCCACTACATCTGCCACTCGTTTGGCATTGATGGCTTCTATCTCTGCTTCGTTGGCACTTGTAGCAGGTACGGTGTAGGTCGTTCCGTTAATGGGGTCAAAGCAAGCAAGTACATCATGCGCCTCGTTAGTCCATACCTCAATCACACGGCACTTGTAATACTCATGAGGATTGTAGAACATAATGCCGGACGGCTCTTTCGATAAGTCCGATTCATTCTGCATCGGGTATTTATCGTTGCACTCGGAATATACTGCTTCTATCTTCTCGCGGTCTTCGCGACTGGTAGCAAAATGCACTAACACATCGGATAGTGTCATATCGTGCAAGTAACCAATCGTGGTAAGGTTGCAGCCGTATTGCTCTGATGTGCCCATATTATTATCCCAGAACATGCGATTGATGTCGCATCGTTCAACAAACACATCATTCTCCTTGCGCTCCTTGTCCCAATCCCAACCTACACGGAAGCATGGTAACGCAGAAATGAGGAACTCCTCGTAACCTCTTGCACATGTACCGTATATGTTGTGGCTCTGATATAGATACTGCATCACAGTGGTCATCATTTCTCCTATTTTCTGTTCCTCACGAATACGCGACTTGACAAGCGGGTCCATCTTATCCTCCGTGAATAGTCCTTCAATGGCGCGGTTATTCACCTTAATGAGGTTGATAGATAGCGGTATCATCTTCTGACGAATCAAATACTCTTTCTCCGAAATCTTGGCATTGGCATACGGCGAATCGGGGTCGTCTATCATTTCGCAGAACTGGTCACCAAAGTAATACTTGCGGTTAATCTCGCGGTCGCTACGGAAATTGCCCAATGACTTGTACATACTATTGCACGATTCCAATAGCCGCATATTAGCCGCTATGTCTTCAGTAGCCAATGTAGATACAGGTGGCTGACCATATTTATTGGGCAAAAGGTTCTTTTGTGACAAGAACCGCTTATTCCATTTGGTTACAACTTGGTTTATTACACTCATATTAGTCGTAGATTGGTTTGTACTTGATTACTTTTGCGCCACTCATATTGACATAATACGGCACATATCGTGGCTCTTTGCGTTTGCTCTTTGGCTTGGGCTTGCTCACTAACTCATATTCACATTGTTCTGGGAATAACTGCATCAGGTATTCTTCCAAACCACAATAAATAGCCGAATCAAAGATGGAGAAACAATGGCTATCTCCTATTTGGCGTTTTAGGTCGTTTATGCTTTTGAACTGGCGCACCTTAACATCACGATAAGGCGTGCATTTCATTCCGTCTGCTATCAACTGGTTGCCGATGATGCAATTAACCTCACCCCCGTGCGGAAGATTCATAGCCGCAACGCGCAAGTCGGCTGTCTTCTCCCACACGCTGCGAGTAATGTGTGTATCGCAATGGGGATTGGTTTGGTTAATCGGCAATGATGCCTGCTCTAATAATTGGCGTGTCTCTACCAATGAATGGAAATAGGGCTCGTTCTTTTTTACAACATCAGGCAACATACCTTTGGAATACAACGGGTACTTGTCAAGGTCCACGTCACGAACAAAGAAGTGGTCGTCGGAGGATAAAAGAAAATGCTCCCCGATGTCGGAGTTTCGTATGGCATAGTCTATTTTGTGCTGGATATTTTTGTGTGCCGTGTCGTATGGATCATCGCACGGAATAAATGTAACCTTGTCCGATATGATTCCAGGATTAACGCCGCACACATAGATGCGTCCCACGTTCTTCCCGAACTTGGCAACCGAACGGAGCGAATAGCGCAGTTCATTGTTTGCCCACTTGCTCCCTGCTCCTATGATGTAGAGTATATCCATTATTCGTTCAGGTGTTGGCGTATGATGGCCAGTATCTTCTTGTCTATATCCCCTTTCTCTCGGTGTATGGCATTGCTCACCATGCCGCACACACGCACCTCGTTTCGCTTCACAAATAGCCGTTCAAACTTCATTCGGTTGGCGTTGGGTCTTATCTCTGGATGAACACGCATAGCCGCAGCGTTCACCACAAATGCGTTATACCATGTTGTCCCATCGTCACCGGTGAACGGACATGCCACACTCGGACGCGCACAATCCACTGCATCAAAGTATTCCTCTTGCCGTTCTGTAAACTCTTTCTTCCAAAATGCTCGGATACGAACATTGTCCATCCGGGTACTATTCCATGCCCCTTTGGTGTGCAGGTATAGGCACGGTACATTTCGCTCCTTACACAAGTCCTGCATATACCGTAGCGCAGGTTGCTCAAACTGGCTCCCATCGTGCCACACCACATGCACCTCATAATGCGGAACGAGCCATTGCAGCATCTCGTCTGCAATCGCTCTACCATTATCAGTGTCTAATGCGCCGAACACGCATAACGGCTTAGTCGTATTGGGGAACACTTGGAGTTTCATTGCCTTTATTCTTCTCGGAGAACTCGACTATCGTTTCCAACAGACTGTTTACATCTTTCTCTTTGGATAGTTGAATCAGTGCCTTGGCGGCTTCCTCTACTCTCGCACGCTGCTTGTCTTCCATCTTCTCAAATACGGACTTTATCTCTATGAAAGCGCAGCCGCAGGTAGCAATGAGCGTGCAGAATGGGAAGTGCGGCCATGGCCAACCGAGACAGGAGATAGCAAACACTATCACCATATCCACCAGCGTGAACATAACTACCAAATTAAAGTAACGCGCCAACTTATTGACCGTATCGCGTAACCCCCTGCTGGAGCAGTAGTGGCCTGCTTGCTTGGCTTTGCGGATACCTGACCATAAGTCGGCGAGTGAGAATGAGATAATAGCAATGTAGAAGACTGCAACTTCTAACAAAAATAATCCCAAAGAGTGAATTGTGATCCCAAATAATTCGTGTTGCATAAATGTGACTATTATTATTTGGGCGCAAAATTACTTTTTATTTACGTATAAATAGGTGGTAAATCACATTTTTAGAGTTGAAAATCACAAATAGCATTTTAGTATGAATACAAAACGATGTAATAAGTATTGAAATAGTAACAAAAGAGACGGCATAATGTCGTCTCTTGCTATCACAAAATCTTACTTATCCACGATATGGGTTTGACCCACCAGCAGCGTTTATTACCTATCCATACCACTACGGTTATGACGATGATGGCGAGTAATATCCAAAATCCCTTGGCGGTGGCTTTATCGTAGGTGTTGCGCTGACGGACATAGACAGGCACCTCAACAGGGTACGGGATAGAGTCGCGTGTCTCGATGCGTGTTGTGTCATGAACGGTGTCGGCAACAGTGCGCTCAATGATGCGGTCGTGCCAGCGGTCCACCCACACGGTATCTCCCTTGTCGTGGATATAGATGCTATCGTGGATATACTCTTTCTCTCGCTCGTAGTGGCTGTGGTCGCGGTCATCTGTACGGATGCTGTCATGACGCTCTACGGCTACGATTGTGGACTGCGACTTGCAGCCGGTCATTGCAATCAGTAGCAATAGGCACGCTCCGATGATAAAGGCGGTTGTGGCTTTATTCTCTTTGTTCATACTTTGTTCTCGGTTATTTTACTTGTTTGAAATTAGCGTTAGCGAAATCATTTGGACTAATAGCGCGAAGCATATTATCATCTGCCATGAATAGATAATACCCATCATTTGCCAAACACGACACATTTGGGTTACTTGGCTCTTTAATTGAATACTTGAATCCACTACTCTTGTGATACTCGTAATACTCCAATTCGGTACCTAACATCTCTTTTATGGCACTTTTTGTTTCTTCATCATCGGCAATCTGTATTGCAGTGATATATTCTACTCTCTTATACTTTTGGGGTTTCATACTTTGTCCTCCTTACCCTTCGGTATCATCTTGTAAAATCGTTTTCATACTTTGTCCTCCTTATAGGTCTTGCCGTCTTTGGTAATTAAGAACTGTCTGCGTTGCTCACCTTGTGCGTTCATCAAGCCAAGATGTACCCACTCCGATGCACCTTTCTTTTCGTCAATGCACTGGTCGAAGAAAAAGTCAAAGTATGTGCTATCTTTGAGCGATTGTTTTACAAAGTACTTGAACGCTACCATTTGACCATTTGCAGGTACGATGTCCGCCGCATACCCTAATCGGTGTGCAGAGGTCTTGCTACCGCCTACGCCTTTATTCAGTTTCTCACAGCGAAATCCACTTGTGATTGTTATACCATCGTCCCACGCTTGGCGGAGTGGTTCGAGTATGTAGGTGCAGAGCAAACGCAGATGACCTATTTCGGTGTCTGTCGGCTCGTTTTTAATGCCTAACTTGTCAGCGGTTGCGGACTTTGTGAACTCGCTCAACTTGAAGTGTTCGCTTAATTGGATGTCTTTCATAATCTCTAAATTCAGCAGTTAATACTCCGTTCTGTTCAGTTATAACTAAACCGTTAAGATAATTAGTCCTCATAGCCACGGCTCGTAATCGGAAGGATTGAAAATCTCTTGCCTTCCCTCTGCCTCGTTATATTCTGCTATCGCTTTCGATATGGAATACAGAGTTGGCTTTTTAGCGAACTCAATTTCGGCAGCACTAAATGACTGCTCATCAATCTTAATGAGGTCGTGGTAAACATACCAGCAGCGACCCAACTTAATGACGCGTGCGTCTCCTTTGTTAAAGATTTTTCTTACTACCATTTTTCTTCATTTTTAACAGTTCATAATTACCCTCTATCTCTATATACTCGAAATATCGAGGGTCAATCATTTCGAGGTTTTCTTTCTTGACATTATACGCAGCCAGTCTATTCATCAGACCAAGATAAGAGTTCATGCTTTGCACAAGATGAAATTCGACATCACGAGTAACATTCCGTATCTTACCAAAACCAATGACCTTTGATCTCATTTTGTTTCTTATGCGATTTGACACATATATTCGGTACGGCTTTATAACACGACCTATAATTTTGAAACCATGGGCAACTGGCTGTATATAAAACTTGTTCGGGTGTATTTCGCACCCTTTTTGTCTTGACCGTTCTCTCACATATACAAAGCCATCGCATATCTCATCAACCGTAACGGCTATTATGGTCCCATCATCAACATACCGAGAATATCCTTCGTGCCGTTCTTTCATTTCTCTATCTATGTCGGAGAAATAATAGTTTGCGAATAATTGGCTTGTGAGATTGCCTATTGGCAGTCCTTTGTTGGCTGGGTGTGAGAATAGTGTTTTTGACTTCGGAATATCATCCCACTCCTCCAACGGGCAAGTCCTTATGCAGTTCTCCTGCGGTATGTTATATATTGTTTCTTTCGTTAGGTACAGAAGCGTTTGTTTGTCGTCTCCGCAATATCTCCTGTCAATGAGCGATTTTATCATATCCCAAAGTATATCCTTGTCAATACTCATGAAATACCCTCTCATGTCGTATTTCCCAACATATATACTTTTGGCATAATGGCACGATATTGTGTCTATCATTTCTACTATTCGTTCTATTCCGTAGTCAGTACCTTTGCCCTTTCTACAGTTGTACGAATCATCAATAAACTCATCCTCCATTAGAGGTTCAAGACGGAGTGCTATCCAGTGATGCACAACCCTATCTATTATGTCGGCACAAAACACCTCTCTCCTGACTGGGTACGAAACGATGAACGCTCTGCTCTTCTTTGGTTTGTATGTTCCATATCTGATACTATCCCTCAACAATGGCAACTGAATACACCTTGTCATATCGAGAAATATCATATCTGGTTTGCTCCGTTTATTCTTTCTGCAATCGTAGTACGCTTTTCTTATCGATTCGGTGGATATGGAGTAGATTTCGGTCTGTTTATGATATGCAGAGACGGGGACAGCGTGATACGAGTTGTTATACTTGTTGTTGTTGTTGTTCAACGACCCATTCGATAGGGAACAGTTCCACGCGTTGGTACTGGAATACTGAAGTCTCTTGTCCGATGGTGATGTAACCTTAAATGAAGGTTCGGACACCATATCAATCATTTGTGACCCTCCAAACATTTCCTTGGATATGTTCGTTCTGTCCTTATGCCTCGATAGACTTCCTCCATCGGTTCATTTGTTTGCCGATTTCGGATAAGAGTTCGATATATTTATCTTCTCTTTTACCAACCTTTTTTCTGGTATTCTTATCATCGAGACATACATCCATATATGCCGATATTAAGTCTTCGCAGGTGTTATATTCGTTCCACCAAGGCGCAATCTCCTGTATTTTGGCATCCCTATCGTTGCTATCTACTAACTTTTTCAGTTCAGCATTTCGCAGAGATACCATTTTGATGGATACCAGTATTCGTCCGCATAGTCTTATACAATCACGACCAAGAGTAACTTTCATGTCAAGTGGCAAATTTCTCTCAATTTGCACAATCGTTTTTGTCAGTTCCTGTGCGTCACGGAACACTTTCATATTCTTTGCAAAAGTCATACTTCTTTATTTATTGGTTATCCTCCGCGCTCTATATGCGCGGAGGAATTACAGAAAAACCAAACCCTCTGCTAACCTTGATATGCAGAGACGGGGACAGCGAGATACGAGTTGCTACACTTGGTGCCGTTGTTGTTCAACGACCCATTCGATAGGGAACAGTTCCACGCGTTGGCACTGGAATACTGAAGAATGGTCCACATCGTTGTGGCTGGTATCTGCTCCCAGTCCAAACCTACATTGATAGCAGACGCTATGCACGAGTTGATTGCAGCAAGATTCGCATAGATAATCAATGCCTCGTATGCGCTGGATGTGTACCACTCGTTCTCGTCACCTTCGTATGCCTTATATTGCCAGCAGAACTCTGCCAATGGCGAGCCAGTTACACTATTAGCGACAAACGGCACAGCATATTTCTTCACATACGAGTTACCATCGAATCGGTATAGGTCGTGTCCGCTTGTCTTTTTAACGATATACACCTTACTGCTATCACCAACGGCAGGGAAATCTGCGGTCGTTTCGAGTTCCACTATTCCAAACTCGTCAAATCTACCACGCAACACTTCTGGGTTGAGTGCGCGTAGAACTCTCCAAGTGTCTCTATACCCGCTTAAAATTGCTTTTGCGTCCGTAGAACTCTTTGGAGTGTTTACATCTGGAATTTCTAAAGAGCCACTGTAAAAGCAAGACAAGTGCTTTCCGGATACGCAGAGTTCATCTGTGGCAGTTCGTACAAGCATATACACTGGTGTAGGTTTAACACCGAGCGAATCGAACACCTCTTTTGTGTATTCAACCAACTCTCCATTATCTCTACATACAATGTATATTCCTGTTGTTTTCAGCAACCGTGCCAGCACTCTTGTATATTCGTTGAGTTCGGCACCTGTCATATCGTAGCCATGCAATAAAAGCAGCGTTGCCAAGCCCTGCTTAAATGTACTTGTATAGGCGAGTTTAGCGAGAGCAGTCTCTCCTGCGTCTATACCATTGATTTCGTCAATCATCGCCTTAACCTCGGCACTCGTGTCTATGATTAAAGGATGGTCTGTCGTGTATTGCTTAACAAAAGCAACAATGTCGGCAACTGCTTTGTCTAACTGACCAAGCGTTATCGCTGCTTGATTAAGATTAGTCGGATTGTTTTCTGCCATAATTATTGAATTTATTGGTTATTACTATCATCTACAAGACGAGCGTCTAATACCGCTTGTACCTCTTCATCGGTAGCAATACGCATGTCTGTTGCATTGATTCTCTCATATATTGCACTATTCGTTGCCGCAGGATTATTGCCCTGCTGGGCTACGTTTGATAAATCAACGTTCTGCACGTCCTCTTTCGTTGCCGGAAGCGACTTAACAAAACTAAATTCCAGAGCGTCATACCCCTGTTGTATTACCAACTGCATAGTCATCGTGTCAAGGTTGTACACAACCGAGTGGACAGTTTGCCAAGTAAGAGCCGTTTCGCGGCTACGTTCAGCGTAACGTTGGCGGACAATGCCCAATATACGCTCAAACTCTTCGGGTGCGCTATCGCGTGCCAAATCCTCCTGCGAATATGGACCAACAAATTCCGTGAGCCAATCTCCAAGAGGAGCATAAGCCTCCGTATATCGTAGGTCTATATTCATAAAGTCCAACACACTCTGCGTTGTCTCCGTATCTTGTACGAATTGCAGACAAAGATTGGCACGCTCTATGCCCATTCCGTATTTCTCCACATACTGATAATTCGGGTCGGCAAATCGGTCGTACTTGCCTGTTTCGCTATCATAAATACGCTGCGCCCACCACATACGGAAGTTAGTCATCACGAACGGTAGTGGTTGGTCTTTCACATCGGCAATAGCCGTGCGGAATACACCACCATTATCCGGCTCAAAGCAAAGGTAGTACAACTGCTCTTTGTTGGTTAGTGAGAAATGTAGGTCAGTCGTCTTGCCATCGTGGTACGGAGGATAGACACGCACATAGTCCCGGATATACTCGCACGCCTCTTTCGGTGTTGTGAAGTTATCCAACACATAGCGCACTAACATTGCAGAGCATATTGCCTCGCGTTCCTCAATACGCGGTGTCGTACCATCGACAGGCAGACTGCGTCCCTCTGCGTGGTTGAGCATATTAACATTGGCGGTTAGCCCTTTTTCGTTCATACCGTCCAACATTCGGAACGGCATATACTTGAACTCCTCGCTGTACTCGCCTATCGTGTCGGTCGTAAGAGCCGAGATAGAACCTGCTATACCTATACTTGCGTATCTTCCGTTGTGCGCTTTCGTGCGGACAAGGAACTCCACTTGCTTGTCGTATGTCCAATCATAGTTGCGCCCTAACTGATTCCCTTTGCGTAATGCAGTACAAGCACCTTGCACGGGTACGAAATGCGTTGAAAAGTACGCTCTCGCTGCTTCGTAGTCCAATTCGGAATACTCGATAGCGTAGAGATATGGTTGCAGGCGTTTCATCGCTTCGTATGCCATCTTGCATGGATTACCACCACCTTTGGAGATAGCGGTCTTAATTTCAGCAGATTGCTGATTGAGCGTACTCTCCTTTGCAAGGTTTGACAAGTCTTGTGGCAAATGAGAAATTACGGAGTTGAACCGTTC
The DNA here is from genome assembly GCA_024400275.1 of Paludibacteraceae bacterium. The sequence goes on from JAKSMY010000001.1 coordinate 62,408, forward strand.
TGTCATCCAACTCCGTAACTCTGTCGTCCACCAATTCCAAAATTGCTTTGTATTCAGTATCATACAAACAAAAGATTATTTTACTTGTTATTGTTCAAAATCCCATGCTCCTGCGACTTCAACAAAATACTCAAATCTCGTTGGGTCGTCGTGGTCTGGGGCAAACTTAAAGACGCGAATCATGTTGCATCTTTTTTGCAAATCGGCAGCATTAAGATGGAAATGGATTTCTCGACCTTCATCATTACTTACCAGTAATTCATTTAATGCAGATGCTACACCTCCCAAGTTATTGGTAAAGAACAAAAGTCTGCCATAATGGAACCCTTCAGTTGGGTCTGGCCATTCAACATCTATATTGAGAGGATTGCTTGGTTGCAAATCCCCAAGATTGATAACTCCACCCGGCTGTATTGCATTGTCTATATAATTGACAACCGCCTTTTCACTCAACACTTTTGCGTCACTTGTTGGAAATGATGCAGCCGTCTTAATATCAGACTTATTAAACTTACCGCTTAATGCGCCATATACTCCGCCACTTTTTATAAGATTATCACTATCTTCTGTCGGAATAGTGTCTGGATTGGATAGTGCCCTTTCTAAATTGTCAAAATTGCTTTCGTTTATATCCAACTCATGACTATCACCAACCTCTATGTGTATTTCTTCTTCTGCGTCTAACGCCACCTGTGCGCCTCGTATATACGAATGACTATGTTCTGCATTTGCCTTGCCAGCGCACTCCTCAAAGTTAGCGTTCAGTGCTTCTGCGGTCAGTACCTCATTTGGTTGAAAATCTATTTTCATATTATCCTAATTTATCTATGTTTAACTTCGATTGATTCAGTCTGAACTGCCCTGCATCATCATACCACATAGCATGAACATCCGCTTCGGTAACAGTTTCTAACAGTCCCATAAACCAAGTCTTGAACTGCGCGAACAACGCTTCTATCTTCTTGATTAGGGAATATGCAGTAGAGCCGGCGGTAATGAAACTGCCGTGTGTACGCTGCAACTTATCCAAGCACATCTTATCGCGATGGTGCATTGGCGGTAATGTACATCTTTGATTTTCCATAGTCTTATTCTTCTACTGGTATTTGTGATTCCTCTACTCTTATTGCTTTTTCCTCCCAATACATATCAGATAAGTTATCAGTAGGCCATATTTCTACATCTAACTTATCTCCATCATCGAACAAATCAATTTGGGCAATCGGGAATGTAAATACAATTATTCCTGTGTCGGAATCTTTTGTACCTTCAATATCTTCCGTGATAACGCTTGGGTCGTCATGGTTGAACAAGTGTGCCTTCCATGTCGTGTTCTCATTGTCCGAGTGCAAGCATGGTGCCTCTAATGGAAGTTCCCGATGTCTTTTGGCAATAATCATTTGAGTATATCGTTTAGTTTGTTGTTATATTCAGTCATCATAGCCGCAGCGTTTTGATCTTTAAGTATCTCCAAAACCAATGCAGCACACCGCAGCACAATAAAGTCCTCTATGTGCGATGATACTTTTTCTGCTTTCTTGCGGCAGTCAATATAGTAAACCTTTGCATGGTACGATGCACAATCGCCGCAGTCTTCTGGACGCATGTGAGGAGGGAATGAGTAAAGTTCCAACTCCTGATGCTCCGGCACATACACAACAACAGGTTTGGCGCATTTTCCGCGAGTGTATTTGTTTTGCTGTAAGAGATAGAGAGGGTCGGATGATGTGATAAATGCGGTTACGTCTCGCTCCCATACAGGACTTGCGACACGCACAAAGCGCTTATATTCATCAAAGCCATTTACGTGACCCACTCCGTGCTTGTCAATATGGAAACACTCTTTATCATCGTCTATGTCCGATGCAAGTAGCGACAATGGTAGGTTATTCAGACAGTCTCGCGTGGCTTCGTCCAACGATTCCTCTATATAGGATATGATGGGCTTAACCTTTTGGTAGTCGGGGTCTCCGTCTGCCACAATAAAACTCTGCGGCTCGTCAAATGGGCTTATCTCCTCCAACTTGACCTTTACTCTTTGTATGTAGTTTTCTCGTGTCATTTCAAATTAGGGAATGATATGTTGAGCGATGATGCTTGGCGCAACACATCTGTTTTAGATGATAACAGTTCCTCGGATATACCATATTTCTCAACTAATACCTTAATCGCTCCTTGTATCTTGGTAACTTTTGGAAATGTCTCATCAAATTTCTTTTCTGGTTCTTCTTTCGCAGCCGCAGCAGGTTTTGCACCTTGCGTACCTCCTATTAAGATAAAGGTACTACCAAAATCTTTTCTTGCTTCAAGTGCTTTTTGTTCGGCTTCTTTGTCGGTTGTGTAGATTCCATAATTTGCCGTTGCACCCATGTCGCTGAACTTAATGCAGCGTACACGACCATTTATTGTTGTAAAGATAGATAGATTACGGCAAAATGATTTATATGTTTTTAGCATAGCGCGTTATATTATATGTTATTATTTGAAATAGGGAAGCCAAGTTTGTTGGCTTGACCTCCCTATTCGTTATTCAACCTTTACGGATTAGGCAGCAGATGCGCTACCTTCTTCGTCATCGGTGATTACAATCAGTGCATGGCACTGCGGATACTTAACCGCAATGGAAGAAATCTCGCAGCAACGAACCTCTTTCGAGTCCTTGTCGCCAATCTTCCACAGGTCGAGCATGTCGTCAGTCATTGCACGGAACACACGGCGCTCAACATACTTCATGTCGAGGACGATACCATAGTTACCATACCCGAACTTGTCAAGGAAGGTATAAGGCATCTGCAACAGCGTGAAGTTGCTCAAGCGAATACGGCTCCAGTCGTACTCAAACTTGCGAACGGTGTCGTTCAGGTTCACTTGTTTGTAGATGTCTTTAATCTTCAACAAGGCGGTGTAGAACTTGCTACCATCAAACAGGAAGCGTTGGTTGCTACCGCTATTGCCGGTAAAGATTTCACTCATAGCGTCAATAAGTGTATTGTCGCTGAGGTCTTTTTGAGCAATCTTGATGATGTGCGAACCACCCTCAAGCAGTTGTTGGATAATACCGGCGCAAGTGTAGGTCGTTGACTGGTCTTGTGGATCAGTAATCTTGCTACGGATACCGAATACATAGCATTTCTCGATTTCCTCGATAAATTGCTGGTTGTTCATCTCCGTGATTTCGGACAAGCCCCACTTTGCTTCTTTGGCAGCTTCCAAGAACTCGTTGGTAACGCTAGCGGAAGTCATAAACTTCTGCATGTTCTGGTAGGTGGGTTTCGGAGCAGATGCGTGAGGAGTAACACGAGCGTCACCCTCTGCAATAGCGTGACCGAGGATAAGCACGGTAGTACCACTCGGAATGGTCATACCTGCCTTTGCATTCAGGAACTGCACAGTGATTTTCTTACCAACCTTGTCGGTAGAATAAACACGAGCGTTCATAGGCATAAACTCAACGATGTTACCCTTGGAGTCACATCCGTTCACGCCTTGGAATACGATTTCGTCCGTCTCGTCACAGCGAGTTGCTGCTTCAACGGAAATCTCAACAAGACCGGGATTACCCTCTGAATCTTCGATGTCAGATGCCTGCAACGTTACAGCAGCAGTCGTTTTGGTTGTGCTTTCGCGCATACCAACGGACCAGAAGCCGTACACGAGAGAAGGCGTCTTGCGGAAACCAATCTTACGGGTAATCAGGTTGATTGGGGTAGATGACCAGTTGAATTTGACGACATCACGGTCATACGTGGTAGTGAAAAAACCCGGAGTTTCGGCATCAATGATACCTTGGCTCATTTCACCGCCACCATTAGGTTCTGGAGGAGTAGTACCGGTTACATGAGTACCAGGTTCGTTTTGACCACCAGTCTCTACTGTTACATTAGGATTTTCTTCAGCCATAATGAAATAGATTTTAGTTGTTAATAATTTGGTTAACTGTATAGTTTTCTTTGTTTCTCAGCCGCATCCGCAGCAGTAGCAAGCGGTGAAACTTTTTTACTCGGTTGATTACCGGCTGGAGCACCACCATTGCGTGGCATAGCACCTCCACTCGGAGTGTTACGGCGTTGTTCCTCAATCTTGGCATTACGTCCACGCGTCTCTGCCGCAGCAATAGCATCATCGTAATCCAAAATCTTTAAGAAGTTGCGGACTTGCTCCTTGCTCTTTTCTTTGTCAGCAGGTGCTTCCATAACTTCCTGTAACTTCTTCAATGTCTCTTCAACATCCCATCCACGCTCTGCACAAACTTCCGCAAACGCTTCCTCTTTCATCTTGTCTGCTTCGGTTTTGCTGTTTGCTTCGTCCTCCATGCGCTTCTTCTCAGCAAGATACTCTTCAGATGTAATCTCGCCATTGATGTATTGCTGCATCAAAGGTTTCATGTGAATGAGTGCCAACTCGGGGTGTCCATCTTTCCCACGCTCAAAGATTTCAACGAATAAATTATTCAAATCCTCGTTGCTGGAAAGTATTTCTTTTAGTTGGTCCGCCTCTGCCATGGATTTCTTGGCATATTCATGATCGCGGTCGTAATTCTCTTTGGCTGCCTTAAACATGCCTTCGCGATTACCCTTTAATTCAGGGTTCTTTTTCTCCATACCTGCGAAGAACATATCTTCGTAAGGTGTTTGTGTAGTGGGTTCTGCCATAATCTTAGTGTGGTTTTAACTTTTCGGGTGCAAAATTACTATAAATAAATATTTTTTTTGGTAGAAAATAACATTTTATAAGTAGAAAATAACAATATATCAAAATTATTTTGTATCTTTGCACAAAAATTTGAATTATATGGAAAAGAGAGAACTACGGATAGAGCGAGACAAGGAGTTAAAAAAACGCTTTGACTATGTTATACAGGAAAGCGGAGTTAATCCAAGATACCTGATGCGCGATGATATAGCCAACATACTACAGTCTATGCCGGCACCTCGTTTCTATATTGATTGGAAAATGGCACAGAACAATGTGAATCTATACTACAAAGGTAAGATGAAACATAAGTCTGAACTAAAGCAAAAGATGGTGCTTGACCTTGTAGAAGTATTTGAGGAGGTTCGTTCTACACACATGAATTACCCAATGACTGAGGTATGGAATATGGTTGTAGAACATCCTGCAAAGAGTTTCTACCTGAGCAAGCAGCGTATAATAGAAATCATTTATAATTATCACGACAATGGAAGAAAAAAAACAGACAGGCAATGAATGCCCACAAAGTCCAATCCCTGGCATGAGCCAAGAGGAGTACGCAAAGAAACTCCGTGAGACTACGGAGAGTGTTAAAGAGCAAAATGCGGAGGAGATTACCGAATGCCAAAAGTGCATTGAGTTGTTGGAAGACCCTAATCTTGACAAGTTCCAACTATGTCCACTTATCCACAACTTTATTTTGTTGGCTCCTGCTGCGCGTTTTGCACTACGCGATGACCTGATAGATTTGCTCCGTGAACAGGTAAGGCAAATCGGTATCTTTGGTAAAGACCGCAAAGCAGTGGCTGATGTGCTGATAATTGCAAAGCAGAATCGGCATATCGACAAAGAGAAAGACCATGCCGCTTTTGATTTGTCACAGTTCTTGACTACATATTTCCACTTTATGTTCAAATGCGGATTGCAGGACAATGAGAAAGAACAGGATATCCTGAAACATATCCGCACCTACATGCTGGACGAGTTCCGTAAAGCCAAACAAGCCAAAGAGGAAGCAGTCAAACGATGCGAGGATATATTGTCCCATAAGTTAGCAGGAGAGAAGTAGCTAATGGATTGGGACTTTGACGATACAGGTAGTATTATTGCGGAGAATCTACGGCGGCACGAGGAAAACGACAAGCCGTATAATCCGTGGGTAGGTACGGAGTATTGTGAAGACATACGCCGTACCCACATTCATATTTCGGACGCTCCGTTCCCTGATATGAATATCCCTGTTGAAATGAAAAACGAGACTGTTGTTAAAGTCCTAAAGAAAGCAGGAACACTAAAGAAAGCAGGAGCGTGTCTGTTCGGTGGGAAACCATCCGAAAAAAAGACGATTGAAGTATGGCGTTGGTTCAACAAAGTACGTTGCCGATATGATATTGAATATTGGTTGTGTACCGAAATAACCATCACGGACAAAGTAACCAAAGAGAAGATAAAGTTTGTGCTCAATCGTGCCCAGCGTTACTACTTGTCCGAATTGGAGAAGTTACGCAAAGCCGGCGTTCCTATCTTTATTATCCTACTTAAAGCACGACAATGGGGCGGATCTACCCTTACGCAGTTCTACATGATATGGATACAGATGTTCTGGAAAAAGAACTGGAACTCCGTCATTGCTGCCGATGTAGATGACCATGCCCGTACCGTGCAAGCCATGTTCCAAAATGCCATTGAGGATTATGACACTTTCATCACCGATGGTAAGAAGATTGATTTTGCACCCTATCGTGGCATGAACTCCACACGGCAAATTAAAGACCGTGGGGCTTGTATCGCTATCGGTTCGGTGGAGCACCCTGATTTTGGTCGTTCTACTAACATAGCCATGGCACACCTTACCGAGGTTGGTTTGTGGCCTACAACTCCAAAACATGATCCGCAGTCGCTTGTTCAGTCTTTGTCGGGTACAATAATTCACAAGCCCTACCACTTAAAGGTACTTGAATCTACCGCCAAGGGTGTCGGTAACTATTTCCACCGAACTTGGCTCAAAGCAGTGGCGCATGAGAATGAATATACAGCCGTCTTCGTGCCGTGGTTTATGATTGACTACTACCAAGCCACTATTACCGACTACGACGACTTCATTGTCACCATGACCCCATACGAGCATTACCTGTTCAAGTTGGGGGCTACATTGGAAGCCATTGCTTACTATCGTCAGTTATTGGAAGGCGACTTTGCCGATAACCCTAAAGGTATAAAGAACGAGTTTCCATCTACTCCCGAAGAAGCGTTCCAATCTACCGGTCACAATTTCTACCCAGAGGAGTATGTGGACAACCTGCAAGGTGGCGTAGAAGAACCGAAGATAGTCGGAGATATTGTAGGACATATCCATATCCGTGATGTGGTAGGTCGTAACATTGAGGACAAACGAGGTGTGTTTGATGACCTCAAACTGATTTCCGTCAGCAATGGCGACTTGAAGATTTGGAAAGACCGCGACAATAAACCTGCCATGCAAGACCGTTATGTGGTCGTTGTGGATATTGGCGGCAAGAGTGAGAGTGCGGACCGCAGCGTTATTACGGTTATTGACCGGTATTGGCAGACCGATGTCAGCGGTGTGCCGGAAGTGGTTGCACGATGGCGTGGACATATTGACTGGGACTTGCTCGGTTGGAAGGCAGCCCAACTCGGCTATTACTATAGCGGTGACGGAAGCGCACTACTCGTTGTGGAGAGTAACACACTCGAAATGAAAGGGCACGAGGGCAACCACTTTAATACCCTACTCAGCGAGATTGCCGAATACTATCCCAATATGTATCGCCGTACCAAAGATGAGCAACTGGTCAAGGGCGGTCCTGTCCGCTATGGTTTCCAAACGAACCATGTCACAAAGCCAATGGTCTGCGACTATGAACTGTGGGCACTCCGTGAAGGTATGTTCATAGAGCGTGACCAAGAGGGCGTGAACGAGCACCGCACCTTTGAGGTTAAGGAAAATGGCGAACTCGGAGCCGTTGAGGGCTGCCACGATGATATACACATCACGGACGCTATCGGCAACTACTTCTGTTGGAAGTTGCTACCTGCACCGAAAATAATTAAACAATCCAAACAAACCAGCACCCGAAAGGTTATCAACGAAATGAACATCACGGGGGCATAAACATTTTACAATATGAAACTATTAGAAGAACAAAAAGCAGCCAAGCAAGCATTTCTTGACTGCCGTGAGTATGGAATGACCAGAGAGAACAGCCGCCAAGAAGTAGGGCGTGACCTCAAGCAACTACTTATTTGGCACATGCGCCAATGGAACGGAAAGCACGATACTGGCATGGCGCATAACCGTGAACGCTTTTCAGAGGTTGAGCGTTTCCAACGCATCTTTGCTTATCCTGTCACTCGCAAACGAATGATTAACTGCCTTACGGAATTATTGAACGAAGGTGACAAAGCCGCAGCAATGGGTCTTGTTACGCATGGCAATGCTATCAATGTTGGCGGAAAGATAGTTAGCAATCCTGACGACTTGGACGAAACAAAGCCATTTCAAAGGGCATACGCTAACATTACTCTGCTGCGTCAGTATGTTTCGCGCTACCCTTTACTTTGGCTATGTGTATTTGTATTTCGCCTCTGGCGGCTAAAGTAGCGGCTTTCACTTTCTTTTGCTCGTTGAGGTACTTTTTACCGAGAATGGTCATTGTCAGTTCGCTTTCGTCCTCTTGGTCGTCATCGCGTACCATGTGATTAAGCAACTGTGGCAATAGTTTGACCTCCAACTCAAGCGATAGTTTATTATCACTACGTGCCTTCTGAATGTCGCCTATTATGTCGGCAATCAGAAGGTTTGTTTTTTCGTCAATGGCAGAAGTCTTGGAGCGTTCCGCATTGGTGGGTCGCCCTGCCGGTTTATTTCCCCTCAAATCTCGTGGGGCTTCGTCTATGTCTTCGGGAATAGTTACTCCATCTGGCATTTCGTCAGGTATATCCACCTCTTTCTTATCTGCCTTTTTTGGGAACTTCTCATGTGCCTTGGCAGGGCACTTGGTATGTGCCTTTGTATTCGACTTACCAAGTGCCTTTTTATCCGTCTTCTTTTCGGTCTTTTTATTCATGTTATTTGTCTGTTTTTCGTCCGTCTTGTGTTAGCGTCCATACCTTGTTTGCTACCATCAGCCGTTTAACATCTTCGGCAGAGAACGATTGATTTTCTTCTGGCTTATGTCTAACCAATCGGCTTGCATTGACATATTCATCATACATCGGAGTCTTCATTAGTCGATAGTATTCGTCTCTATTGTTCTTTTTAGCATCGTTCAATTTGCGCTCAAAGTAATTCGTTCTGCGATACAATCTCCAATACTCTTGCTGATATGCCTTATCCACATCGTACGGCTTGCTGAACTTATTCCATACAGGTATCTTACTTTCGTCAAGAGCATTACCTGCTACCGCATCGGCTACCAAAGATATAATATCACCCGTGAACGTTCCTGTTCCACCTGTATAGCCCTCTACAATATGCTGAATGGTGCTTGCGCTAATATCTATCCACTCATCGCCTTTAGTCTTTACATCAGGGTTTCCTCCTGATGCTTCTACCAAGAAGCGTGCTATATCGTGATATATCTTAGGTACATTGCGTTTCTCGGAATACAAGTCTTTTTGGTACTCGCTTCCGTAGTAACTGGGCTTATTGATTGTTGCACCCTTGAAGTCACGATTGATAAACACATCTACTATTGGAGATATTTGTGATGGAGCGGCTGCTTGTGCGTACTTGGCAGGGGTAAACTCAATGCGGTTCATTTCGTCATTATAGTCCCAGAAATTATGCACCTGCAATACCGATGCAGGAACAATCTCGTCCAATACAACATTGCCTATAGTCCACCATGCGTCCTTGCTTGTCTTCTTGCCTTGTGCATAGAGAGTGGCTTGCACTCCCATTGCATAGAACATACGGAAGAAGTGCATCACAGGTATTTTCTTTCCTCCGATGATAAAGTTCATGTTTCGGTCATAATCCGTCCAACGTTCATCATCGTCCGGGTCATCAGGATTAAGCAATGTATCTAACACACCTGCTACCATCATCATAACTGCTACACTTGAATAACCTAACAGCGTTTTGGGGTTACGCACTATGTCTCTAATAAATGTGTTTGTACCTTGTATGGTCGCATTAAAGAAACTGAAGAAAGCACTAATAGTACCGGCTAATGCACCTTTTCGGTCAAAGTTCACGGAAATCTCCTTGGCTTCTTTGGCTGCATCGGATATGCTCATTCCGTTCTCCCTTGCCGTAACGAATTGAGCAAAGCGGACAGTCAATTCTGAAATCTCCGTAGCAGCAGAGAAAAGTCCTAACGTACCATTGGCAACCTTGCTTGCCTTGCTTTGTCCTTTCACCATCTTTGCAAAATCTTTGTCTATAGATTCAATATCACGCAAGAATGAGAACCCTGTCGGTGCACCACTCTCAAAGTATTCTTTAAGATATTTGCCGTACTTTTTTTCAGAGAACGATTCTTTGCCTGCCAAATGGTCGGCATACACATACCGATGGATAGCACCTTGACATGCTGCTATATTCTTCACAAACTGGCCATTCCATTTGGCACCTTTATTGACGGCATTCTTTGCAATGGCTACCTGAGTATCACGGAATAAGTTCCACGCAGCAAATGCAGGATTGTATTGAGTAGCGATGGCAGACATATACCGAACGGAAGTGCGTAATAAATCTGCTCCTTTATTATTCAGCCAATTGACCTCTGCAAAGTTACCTACAACTGCATTAGCCAGCAACTCATTCTCCAACTCTAATTCGTACATCTCTCCGTCTTTCATGATCCGCACAATGTGTTGGTATTTTTCACCTTTAGTACGTTGAGAGATATGTGTATCTACTACAACAGTTGCTATATGCTTGCTGTCCTCCAAGTCTTGAATGCGTTGCTCAATAGATTCAATCTTTCTCTTAGCGGCATCTGAAAGGACTTCGTTTCCTGCATACTTATTCAATGCACGGCGCATTGTGCCAATATCTTTCCGCAACTTTGCTATATCCTTGTCTATATCTCTATCATGCTCCAAGATGGCTTCTGACGGAGTGCGGTCTAACTCCTCAACAACAGGATTACCGTTTGCATCACGTTTTACTTTGCCGTTCTCGTCAAGCACATTCATAAAGAATAGTTTGCGAACACGGAAAGCACCCGTCTTTAGTCCAATCTCGCGGTTAGCCAATACAAGTTCAAGGAATTTTTGTTTGATACGATTCTTGCCTACCTCTACAATCGTTGTGGCTGCTATGGATTGAATGTATGCAAAAGGACTTGCTGCAAGCGATTCACGACCATTCGCTTTTTTGAGTGCTGTATTGTACGGATTACCATTAAGGGGCTTTTCTCCTTTCTTGTAATGATACTCCCTACCTTCCATGTCGCGCTCTCTCCAACCACGCTCCGGAACATAGTAACGGCGGTCTTTGAATTGGTCATATACATCTTTGGTGATAAGACCGTTCTCGTAACACATATTCAGCGAATACTTGGTAGAGGCATTGATGGCTCGCCATAACTCATCTACCAGTTCTTTGCTTACGTTCTTCTCAAACATATCAATCACCTTTGTATATGTGATTTCCTCGCCTGTTGATGTCGTTAGGTTCTTGGTAAATCCTTTTGAACCTGCATCGGGATCACCATTATCTAAACGTTCTTTGCAATCTTTGGCTTGGGCATATATCTCTATCATTTCCAAATCAGTCAAACGCTTTCCATCGTGTTTCTCTTTCTCTGGAGTGATACCTGTGTCTATGTTCTGCCAAACAAGGTCGATATCTTCCAGCAGACCGCTTGTCTCAATATCGGAACATGCTTTCGCCAAGCCGTTCATTTCGTTATTGACAAAACTCTTTGTAGTTTGTCCTACCCAGCCGGATACAAGCGTAACTTCACCGTATGCGTCTGTCTCATCTTTTACAGTACCACCAAGTTGCTCAATCATTCTTTGGAAGTCCTCAATCGGTTTGTGCTTATCTACAAATCGTCTTACTTGCTTTTGGAACCAAGTGCTTTGCTCTTTCAATGATTGCTCAAACGCTTCTTGTGCTTCTTGGACTATTTGATTATTCTCCCACTCCTTGAAACGAACGGCAAAATCGTGAGGCGTTTCACCCTTCATCGGTACAGGTTTGCCTGATTGGTCTTTCGGAGTTACAGACATACCAAGACGCTCCATGAAAGATGCTCTTAGATGCTTGTAGCGCGTCAGTTCTTCCAAGAATGCCCTTTGGTTCTTTTCCATTTCGGTTTTTGAAAGCGTCATGTCGGCATTATACTTCGGATAAGGGTGTTCTTCATTCCACTTCTTTATCTCCTCCATTTCCTCCGGTGTATATCTGCCGTCTATCATCATTTCAATCATACCGTCACCGTTTACATTTCCTAACTCCGTGCTGCTTACCAAATCATACAGCACGCGGTCGGTTACTTCTTCGGGTGATGTGAACTGCTTTATTCCAAACAAATCTTGCGACACCCATTTCCAGAAATTAGACAGTGCTTTCTTCACACGCTGCAACAGCGCAGCCGTCTTTGCCACGTTTTGGAGCAGTCCGCTTTGTTTGGCTTCGTATTGCATTTCGTCCGCTATCTCTTGCATACGCTCTGCACCACGGCTACCGCTGAACCGTGCCAATGCTTCGGAGCAAATGTCGTCATCGCTTTGCAGGTTCTGATAGTTGGGGTCGTTCACTACCTCGTCCCACATCGGTGTGCCTTTGAAGTTATCAATAACCGACTGCCAACCTTCGGGGTTGTTCATCTGCATGGCTTTTGCCCAAAGGTGGGTATATTCGTGAATCTTTGTGTTCGGGTTCAGTCCGTCCTCGGTCAGGTAAATTTTCCCGTCCTTTGCCCAACCATACACAATCCCATTCGGCGTACGGAAATAACGAATATCGTCATTCTCTGCATTGAAACGCTTACTCAACGGAATAACATTGCCGTCATTGTCGTAGGTAACAGGTTCTGCCGATTTGATTTGAGATGGGTGGAATGCTACAAACTCATGAAGATAGTCTTTTCTAATAACTCCGTCATACCCAAGAGAAATCAATTTGTTACGGAACATTTCTTCTTTTCCATACGATAAAATCTTTAGAGTTGTAACAACGTCCATATACATTCCTCTATCTCTTTTATCTGCTTCAAGCAAGTTTTCAATCTCGCTTTGCGTATGGTCATCAACAACAAATGGATTCTGAAGATTAAGATATGCAGCAATTACTCTACCTTTTCCAACTCCCTTATTATCGGCAAACAAGTGAACATAATTACTATTGTCATTGAAATAGAACCCTGCACCTAACAAACCTTTATCTCCTGAATTTTCTCCAAGATGTGATAAATCAAAAGTTGTAAATTCGGTATTGGGCGTTCCGTGATACAAAACCCTAGGATTACCGTCTTCATCCACTACCTTTGTATTCGGCATGGCGATTTTGGCAGCATCAAGAACCATTTTGCGTGCTTTCTCCATGTCGTCATCTTTCACGGCTTGCAGATATTCAGCGTCCATATTGCTGATAGAATACTCTGCCCCTGCATCTTCCGTAGGTTCTTCCACTCGTACCACCTCAATACCTGCATTGTCTAATGCTTCGTCTATGGCATCGTTCACCAGTTGCGAGTATTCGGAGTAGTCCTCATTGCTGATTTGCTTCTCTGCATCGTCCGTGTCCTCGTCTTCCGACAAGTCTATCTTCTCCGCATCGACATTGATGGCTTCTACATCGGCATCCATTTCGGCATACTTGGCTTCTTTGGCTGCCATTTCCTCCTTCATCTTATCGTTCAACTCGGATATGCTATCCTCCAACTTGCGGATTTCGTCATCTTTGGTAAAGGTCTCTTTGGACTTCTGCTCATACGATGCTATATCCGATTGCAGTTTGTTGATGGCGTATTCCTCGTCTTTCAACTCGCGCTCAATGGCGGTGCCCGGTACGATGCTCTCAACGATAAACTCAATAGGTGTCTTGACGGACGGTTTTCTTGTCGGCTCATGGTCTATGCCCAATTCGGGAATAGTCATAGTCAGCGCACGCTTGGTGATGTAGTCCGTTCCGCTTAACTCCGTACGAACTTGCACGCCGATTGTACCCTTCATTCCGTCCAATTCAAAGTCAAACGATGCAACCTCTTTGCCCTTATCGGTGCGGAAGTCAAAGCCATGCGTATTCTGACCTTTGATAACTTTGTCAATACGCTCGTTCAAACTCTTGTAGATTTCTTCGGCTGCTTTGTCGGACGAAATAGTCTTGCCTGCTACCTTCACGGACTTAACCTTACCGTCCGCAAAGTATTTACGCAATGTATCTAACCGCTTTTGCAATATAGCCATATTGTCAGTCAAAGCACTTACGCGGTATCTTGCTTGGCGTGTCGTCTTGTCAAGCCAAACTTGGTTGTCCTCAAACTGTTTTTTCTCGGCTTCCAACTTACGAAGTTTGCGCTCGGCATTGCTGATAAGCATAGCGTATTGGCTGCCGGATATTTGAGCAATCATATTGTCAAATTGTCCTGCATCCTCATCTTCCTCCATGCTACGATTAACCTGTCCATCTACCACTTGTGAATCAAGGTTCATGTCGTTGGCAAACTTCATCACCGTATCGGAGAACGATGTTTTTGTCTTTAACCTTTGATATGCGGTAACGTCCAAACTATCTTCCACACCAAAACGAATCAGTCGTACAGGTATGCCCCATTCTTTATGCAAGTTACCTTGGCGAATGATACGACCTACACGCTGTTGATAATCCATAGGTCGGTTAGGTGCGTCTAAATGTATCTCGGCAAAGAGACGCTCTTGGATATTAACACCTACACCAAGTTTCTGTGTCGAACCTAATATAACGCGTATCTCTCCTGCATTGACCTTATCAAATATCTTTTGCTTTTGGTCTTTGCTTTGAGACGATATGACGGCTATTTGGCTTGCCGGCACACCTGCATCAATCAGTTTTTGGCGAATATCCTCAAACAGATTAAATCCTGTACTGCTATTGCGGAATTTGTCCGAGAAGATAGCGACAGCACCGTTATATGGTTTGCTATCGTCCAATGCACGCAATATCTCCTTAACGGCAGCATTGGTTTTGCTGTTCGGCTCGTCCGGTGCATCTACAACCAATCGTGGATCAATAGCCGCAGCAGAAGCAATGCCATACATACGCAAAGGAATGTCGGTGTTTTCTTTCTTCTCTTGCCCTGACATTTTATCAAATGCCTCTAACTGTTCACGAACCCACTTCATCACAGAACGAAGTGTGCGTGTTTGCGGCAGGAATATATCCGTTGCGTTCTTTCCTCCTGCTTCCGTATCAGGTTGCATCTCACGCAACTTTTCCGGGGATAGCACCGTATCAGAGCAAGATGTCCACAGACGGACCAATTCGGGTACATTGTTATATTCTGCAAAACGAGTTACTTCCTTAAACTTTCCGTCAGTCTTGAACTCGGGACGTTGAATAATCTTACCGAAGTTATGAACAAAGTCGTCAAAGTAGTAGATATGGTGCTTCTGCATATCTGCTTTCGGTATCAGATACTTCATAAACGTCCATACCTCGGCGGCTGTGTTGCTGATAGGCGTACCCGTAGCAAATACCACATTCTTATGATCTGTGCGGTCAAAGATGGTCTGCATCTTGCACCAAAGAGAAACAGCACGACCTGACGATGCTTTATCAATACCCTTGATTCCCCAACCTGTCATACTCTCAAATCCAAGGCGTTTGTATTCGTGTGCCTCGTCAATGAACAGAGCATCTACATCCATATCGTCAAACGATTCGATATTATCCGTCTTACGAGACAATTGGCGTTTGGCTTTCTCAATCATCTTGGCGCGGTCTTCGGCTTCTTTTTTGACTTTCTTATCAAATTGCTTTTTGCTCATTTGACCATATTCAAGAGAAAGTAGCAATCGTGCTTCGCGCTCTTCTTCAAAATCTGCCTGCATCTTCTCGATTTCTTTTTCTAACCCATTAATCTTCATATCAAGAGCATGTTTTTCTGCATAAGCGTTGTCGGCAGCTTTCAGTTTCTCCAATTTCATCAACTCAACCACACGGCGTTTCTCGTCTATCTTCTCTTGGATATATTGCTCCTTACGCTCAATGCTTTCAGGAATGGTGTTGAATACCGACTGAGGAATGATAATCATATCCCAATCGTTATACTTCATTTTGCGATAGAAAGCCATACGACCATCTACGCCTTTATCCTTATCGGTCATATAAAGCACCTTGGCACGAGGATAGAGTTTGTGCGCTTCGCTGACGAACTGATTAACGGTGGCGTTTTGTACCACTATCATCGGTTTTTTAGCCGTTCCAAGTCGGCGCATCTCCATGGCGGCTGTAATCATAGTGAATGTTTTACAGCTACCCACCTCATGCGCAAGCAAAAGAGGTTGCATGGTAGCACGGACGGCGGCTTGTGCTTGCCACTCGTTCAGTTTGATACTTTCAGTTGCTCCGTCAAAATGCTCAGGAATAAACTCCTTGCTGACACGCATCGGTACATACTGGTTAAATAACCTATTGTATGTTTCCTCAATGGCTGCTGCTCTCTCCGGCTCGGATTGCATCTTATCACGGAACCATTGCTGAAACTCGTCTTTCAGTTGGTCTATCCGTGTGCTGCATACTTGCGTTGCTTCCTTGTCAGATTCGGTGACACTCTCTCCGTTAATCTTCTCTGTCTTGCTAACCGTAACAGATTGATTGTTGATGGCGGCTTGCAGCAATTTAGATACAGGAATGGTTACATTTAACTTGCTACTATGTACGCCGTTGGAGATATTGGTTGATTCTCTCTCCCAATTGCCGGAGAAATCAATATCCCACTTGCTACCCACTTTCATAACGTGGATATGTTGTGCAGGAATACCGGTCTTGTCTGCCACATAGTCTGCAAAGATAGACGGGTCAAGCCATGTAGCACCTAACGATACGGTAATCAGGTGTGACGGAATAGTCGGAGGGCAAACGCGCTCCAACTCACGGATATTGTCATCAAACTGACCATTATCATTCCATGCGCGTGCCATATCCAACTTATCCAATATATTACCTGATAGATACTCGTACTTAACAACAGGGTCTGATGTGGCAGGGTCAAGGAAAACAAGACCGCTATCATACATTTCTGCTTGAACATCAGTAATAGTACGACCGAGTAAACCTGCAATATATCCAGTATTCACCCATCCGTTTTCACGAATAGACATGATGATAGCATCACGGATATTATCAACTTTCACATCTGCTTTATTTCGCAATACGCGACCTGACATCACATCGGCTTTCGTCACTTCGGCGGTCTTCCTGCCTTGTGCGTCTTCCTTCTGCTTATAAACCTCCGTCTCTGCTACGGACGAATAGTCTATATCATTGCGGAGCCATGACAGTTTGGTATTGGCGTGGAAATTGCCATACTTCTTGTGGAAACTATCGTATTCGGCATTGAGTTTAGCAAGCAATGGTTTCAATCCTTCGTCACTCTCATTGGCTGTTTGGTAGTCCAACACAGCATTCAAGGCATCACGGACGGCATGGAAATCTTTCAACACTTCCGCTTTACTGCGTCCTGCCACTTTGGTATTTGTCGTGTCAATCGGTTTGACAACCATCTTCTCATCTTCCACCTCTACTTGGCAAATCTCACCTTTGCTATTGACTACCAATGAACCAACTTTCTCGCCTTTAACCTCCTCACTCTGCGACAGAACCTTTGCAGGTCTCTCTGCTTGCTCTTGCTCCTCAAACGATGCAACCCACTTCTTCAGCAGTTTGTCTTGGTTCTTGCCATCAACAGGGTGCAGCCCTATTCCTTCGGGACGGTACGTGTAGCCCAATTCGTAGTTGGCTTTCATTTCGCCGCCCATGTTCTCGGGGTGATCTGCAAAATACTTGTTGTAGGTGATAGCAATACGCTTGGTGTCCTTTTTCTTTTGTGCATCGCTGCGACCATCGTAGTACGGATGCGGATTGGTATCATAATCTACAAAGCGTTCAGTCGTTACGGACGATACATCAATGGCTTGCGGTGAGCGTTGTTTATTGATACGCTTGCGGACCACGATAATATCACTCGTAACAGGCGCACCGTCAAAAGTAGCGTTATTCAGACGGAAAGCACCAATAACATCTGTGTCCTCATGCTCTGATAACCATTGGAACAAATCTCTCTGCTTATCCAGCGTGCCGCTTGTGGTAATGAATACACCTATACCGCCTTCACGGAGGGAACGCACATTCTTGGCGATGCAGAAGTTATGTATCAGTCCAAAGCGGTCTGATATATCCTTGTTCTTCTCGTCAAAGAGTTTCAAATGGCTGTCAAACGGAACATTGGTAATAACGAGGTCTTTACTCCGTGGTCTTACATCCACATCTTGGAATCCCTCAATATCCACCTTTGCATCCGGGTACAGCAGCTGGAGTATTCCACCGGTTGTTTGGTCTAATTCCACCGCTTGAATGGTACTACTACCGCTAATAGATGACGGCATTTGTGCCAATATATTACCTATACCGGCAGAACCTTCCAAGATGTCGCCACCCTTGAATCCCAAATTACCTACGATGTCCCATAAGTAATCAATAATGTATGTAGGAGTATAGTATGCTGTGTTGATACTCAACTCTGCATCGTGCAGTTCTTCCTCATTGAATAACTCGTGCAGGGTGTTGTATTCAGAAGAGTCATACTTATTAAAGAATGTACCAAGTCCACCCCAACCGCTATATTGTGCCAGCACTTGCTGTTGTGCCTTGGTCGGACGTTTATTGCTATCACGCAACTCACGCATCAACTCAATCGCAGCAATGTTTGCATAAAATCGTGCCTTTGGTGTGTTAGGTTCCAATGAATTTCCACGGCTATTGTGGAAATTGTGCTGATTGCGGTTTACAGGTAATTGCTCTGCTCCATTGACAGCAACCACTGTTCCGCTTCCTGTTCCGTCATCGCGCACACTCTCGCTGTTGTCTCTATCCACTCCTGACGGCTCATTTTGCTGAACTTCTTGCCCGTTTCCGCTTCGTATGCCTCCATTCGGCGTTTGTACTCTTGTGTTACTTGGTTCATTGTTTTGTGTATTATCAGGTTCAACTTCTTCCATTTGAGCCATTACCTGCTCATGATGCTCGTTCAACTGCTCTTGCACTTGGTCTTGCTGTGCTTGCTTGACATCCTCAACCACATCGGCAAACAAATCACCCATCAGTTGGTCCGCTTGAATGGCATTCTTATCTTTCTTGCGCTCCGCCTTTGTTTGCTCGCGTTGCTGCTTCTTCTCCTTTTGGTCTTGAGCAACACGATGTGCATACTCTCCCAATGTCTCATACTCTGCCGGAGCAGGAACATTGTCCTTCGGAAGATAATTACGGCACTCCCATTTAACAAGGCGTAAGAAATTATCGTAAGAAGTTGCGGTCTCTACAAATTGATTATTTCCGTATCTCTCCTGCCCTATTCCACTTGGATTCTCTACACGATACATTATCGTTTTAAGCACATCCCAAGTATGTTCACTTCTTGGTATCTCTAAATCTCCATACGCTCCTTGTGATTGTGAATATACAGGATTAATAGGAATGGTAACGTATAACTCACGACCTTCTTGTAATGGAATACGGAATGTCAAATCTCCTCCGGCAGGTGCTATGTTGGCAGTCGCTTTAACTTTGGCATCAATACCTAAATCCTTTGCCAGTTGTTTTGCTACGCGAGTAACATCCTTTACGGCTTTACGCGTAGCGGATTTAGTTACTCCAGTCTCTGCAAAGTCTCCCTCATCCATTTCATAGTAGCCAAGTAGCATCAATTGCTCGTTGGCTTTCTCGACTGTCTCGTCTATGTGGGTGATGATAGGATTGGCGACTTCTGCAGCTACATCTCGTCCTTGTTCGTCTGCATCGCTGATAGCAGTCTCGACTTCGCTTTCGCAAGTTGTGCCTTCATCTCTAATAGCACGCGTATTTGCTGCTGTTTCGTCAGTTGTTCGTTCATCTTCGGTTATGTTATTAAAGTTATTGGCATCCTCCTCTGTCTTGAACAGGAAACCTTTGTTTTTACTGAAACTTGACCAATAGCCGTTGTTGTCTTTGGCACGTTTTTTCAAGTCTTTGAACTCCTCGGCACTGACACGGCTATTCGTGTTTACCAGCCAAATATCACTACCGTCCCGCGTGTCCTTTGACTTGGTGATAGTGCCAATGGTTAATCTCTTTTGTGGGTTGTATTCGTCCGTCACTCCTATGAGAGGGTCAATGAAATACAACTCTCCGCTATTACTATCCTTTAGCACATTATCACCGGTAACATCGGTAACTATCACTCCGTCACCATTGCGATATATATAGCCGTCCTTCTTAAATCCTAATTTCGATAAATGCTCATCAATCTCATCTTGTGTAGCGTTCTCAAATGTATTATCAATGAACGGCTGTGTCAAAACAAGGCGTACATTACCCAATCCATCATCAGTATATCCCCATAATGTGTAAGGCGTGTTTTCAAATAATACGTTATGCAGTTGCAATTCATCAAGAATGCGTAATGGGGAACTGCCTTTTATTGCCGATTTAGCGAATGGGTCTTTTATTTTAACAACTCGGTTATTCTTTGCGTCTATATATACCTCGCTCTCACCTGTTTTCCCATTATACTTTTCGCCTATTGACGCTACACCATTTCTGTCTAAATACGAGCCGGTCTCTTTAGCATGGTTGGTTAGTAATTCGCTTACGTATTCTTCCTGCTTAGTTTTCGAGCCATCGCGCAAATCTCCAAGCGATTGAGATGATAACCATTCTCTATCACTTTGTATATCGACTGTTCTACCAATGGGCGAAGATCCTCCCTCGCCTGCATTACGTACTCCAGTGCTGTTTCTCCGTCCGACAGTATTATTTTCTCCAGTCTGCTCTTGTCCATTGCTTGCTAAATTAGGTTGCAAAGATACAAAATTTTCTTGACTTTTCAAAATTTCAGCACCATTTTCTGCGTTTTTAGGTGCAGAATTATTGTCTTGTGACGGATTGATGTAATTAGATATGGCTTCATGGTATGCGTTTAGGCGAATGGCTTCTACCAATTGCACATCGGTACCACCATTATTCTTCCAAACATCATATTTGAGTTTATCTATTTCCTTTTCAACGGACGAAAGCAAATCTTTTGCAAAAACCTTATCAATCTTTGTCTCTGCAAGATGGTCGCTAAACTGCTTAATAAAGAAATCACGCAGTTTATCACTGTCATTAGCCGTCATCAGTTTGTCCTCTGGAATGTTTATCAGATTAATATCCAAATTGGCAGCATCACCACTCAAATTGTATGTACCATCCGAATTGACTTTTGAAATTCCGAGACGAGCTAAACCATTATTGTACGGATAATAGACAATATCGCCCTCTTTGAACTTTGATTGCTTTAGTTTAGATATTTCACTAAACGGAACTACTTTTTCTTTACCATTTTTATTTATGAATACATCATTATTATATCCAAAATCTACTATTTCAACAACCTCGCTATTACCATCTTTTGGTGTATATAATACTTTTTCACCATTTTTGAAGTAGTCATTTGGAGTTAATACCTCTTGTGTCTTGGGAGATTCTATTCCATCAGCAATGGCGACACGCTTTCCTGCACGGACTATCTTTGGCAAGTAGGTGTCTAACGCATGGAACGGGAAACCTGCCATACGCATACCGTTTCGATTGGTAACGGTTATACCAAGAATATTTGACAATTCGTCAGCGTCTTCCTCATATATCTCATAGAAGTCACCGGTACGGAACAGAACTGCAGCATCGGGATACTGCTCTTTGATTTGTCTGTACGATTGAAGTACAGGGTTCTCCTGTTTGGTCTGCTGTTGTGGCACGATAAGAATATAACCATCTATATTATCGGTTGTAAAGCCATTAGGCAATTTACTTATCAAGTCTTCAATGGTAGCATCACCATTTAGGACATCAACTATCAATGAATAGTTATCAACAGTCAAATCAACACAGCGTTTCAGCATATCATCGCTAATACCTTTTGCATAAGGAGACTTTTTAATACTTTTCTCAAATGCACCTCTTTGCTTTTCAGCATTGGCAGTTCTTGCTTCTTCTTGCGTCCGTGTTTGTTCGGTATTTATAGTATAGACATCGAAATCATCAACAGTTCTTGTAGTGTCAAATTGCGCTTGGTTAGACATATTCTCCGGCGCATACTTGGCAGACATATAGAATTGTTTCAGTCTCGGACGGACGGCATCACCAACAAGGCGAATCATCTTGTCGCAGAAGTCCGCAAACTTATACACGCCTTTCTTGGTTAATGCCACGGCTAACTTGGCACCAACCTCCATAATCTTTGCGTCACGCTCTGCTTGGCGTTTGGGGTCAGCAATGGCGTACAATTTTTTGTCGTCATCCAATAAGTCGCGCAATTCGGCTGCCAACGAATCAATCTCTGCATCCGATTCAGCAATCTTTTGTTCAAACTTGGACTTACTCTCGTTTTTTGCCTTATTCGCCTTTGCTGTCTCTAATGGAGTTTGCGGAACGGCTACTGGGGCATTTTCTGCCAACTCAACCTTCACACTCTTATACTCGTTGAATGGTTTGGTCTTTCGATGGCTGCTATCTATCCACTTGCGGAACTCGTCAAGCGTTGTTTCGCTAACGGGACCCATACCAGCCCAACCGTCCTCATAGTTGCTCAAATAGGCGGCTTGCGCTTCTTCCATACTATCAAAGCCCAGCATACATTTATGCTCGTCAAACTCGCTCGTCTTCGTGTCGAGTTGATCCACAATAAACACTTTGTCGCTTTGCAGGTTTGGACCGATAAACACATCTATATGGTCGCCATCTACTCCTTCTGTGCCACGAATATAACCATAAGTGTTATTCATGGTCTGCTCCCACTCTTTTCCGTCTGGGTCAGTACCACGGCGAACGGAGCCGACAGGGTTCTCTACAGTAACATCAAAGCCGAATAACTTCACATGTCCCATTTTGTAGTTACCTGCTTTCTTCTGCGCTTCGGTAGGATTAGTGTTCGTCTCTGCTTCGGCTTGCTCCAATGCTGCTTGCTCTTTCTCTGCTTCCGCTTCCTCCTGTTGGATGGATTCGGTATTATTTTGCAGATTTTCTGCATTTTCTTGCCCGGAAATTTGCGTATTTGGATTTTTTGTTGTATCTTTGTGCTCAAATTTTGAAGACTCTTGGTCATATACCTGAGAATTATGCTCAGGCGAAGATTGACCAAGGGTCTTCTTTAATGTATCTTCATCTGGGTATATCAGTTCCTCAGTACTTGATGAGAATATCTTACTGATGTCTCGACCAAAGGCAGTCACGATATTCGATACTTCTATCGTTCCACCCTTGAAATCAACATCAATACCAACGCATATTGTCTTTCCATTGACAATAGCAGTCGTGTAAACTCGGTACGAATTATCAAATCCACGGTATCGTGTAACTGCCAATGGGGTGTTTATACCATTCGCGATATCAAGCCACTCCTTTATGCCAAGATTATGGTCTTCGTTATTGGTGTGGACACCCATATTTACGGTTCGAGTAGAAGTATATATTCCCCCTTTGATACCAAGCGATTCAAGCAGACTACCTGAAACACCTATATGGAAGTGTGGAGATTCTCCTTCTTCCAGTTGTTTACTTCTTTGAATGAAACGGAGGAATCGGGTCAGTTCTGTTCCGTTCTCCTTATCATACGCTTCTGCTTGCTCAATTACTTCTGCATCACTTTGTTGTGGGATTGGAGCAGCAGAGCCAGTTTCGCTGCCTGCACTTGCTCCTTCGTTGGTTGATTCTTGTTTGCCATAACTATTTAATACTAATTGTTTGAGTTCATCGACTGAGGTCAGACCACCAAATATATCCACTTGACCGCCTTGTACCTGTTTTGCTTCGTTGTTATACGAGGTTAGCACGTCACGGAAAGCATCTACACCGCCGTCCGTCATCTCCTCTGCCAATAGCAGTTGGAAAGGCGAATAGTTATCGGAGGCAGTACGCACTTGTCCGTCCTCGGCAATAACCGTCTGACTGACGAAAGCACGGAACGGCATCTTGCTGTTGCGTACCTCATACAGCAGACGGATAGCATCGTTGATGTCCGGCTCCAGTGAGAACTCTCCCAAGGACTTATTGTCGATAATCTGCGGCAAGGCACGGAGGATAGAGTTCTTCAGTCCTGCATCGTCACCCATCAGACGGATAGTCTCGTTGCTGAACACCGTACCCAACATGATATTCTCCAATCGTTCACGTCCAAGGGCAGACAGTTTATCTCCATCTACCATTTCGGCTTTCTCGCGCTCGCTGATGATGCCGTCCGCAATAAGGCGGTTAATCAGTTCAAAGGGTGCTTTGCTGTCGTTGAAGAATGCGTCACGGGTATTGAAACCGCTGATAGCATCTACTATGTCGCTAATGGCTTGCGGTGTCAGTTTTCGGGCGTAAGCGGCTGCTTTGCCGGTATTGCTTTGAGTCTGCGTCTCCTGCTCATTGAAGATAGCGAGTGAAGATGTGTTATAGGGCAGACGCTCGTCCAATTCAAATGCGACACGCGCATTCGGAATAGACTGCACCTGCTCTGCCGTGAAGCCGAATTGACCTGCATTGTTCATCAGCGACTGCGTATATGCTCCGTCCGTACCATTGGCGGATGCCAACTGACCAGCCATCCAACGACCGTTTCCGTTATACACAAGCCCTTCATCGCTAACAACAGGCATGTTCTTGATAGCATTGCCATTGTAGTTGGTAGCAATGCCAATTACTTTCTGTTGCTCCTCCGGGTCGTTGGTATAATCGCGGTCGTTGATGGACTGGCCGTCCTCCGTGACTGGGTAACCGGAAGACATGGCAAAGTTACTGCGTGCATCGTGGCTTGCAGTAGCTGCATCGGGAGTAGTGAGGATATAGCGTCCTTTGAGTTCGCGTCCGTCAGGCAGGGTAATAGTGCCCTCGTTGCCGACAATCTTCGGTGCGGCTGCATAACGCTCTGCCATAGAGGTATTGGCTTTCGTACCTTCTTCGGTTCGGCTGCGATCCTCTCGTGCCTGCATCATCTTCTGACGCTGTTCTTCCTCGGCTTGAAGCTCTGCCTCGGTCTTGATAGACGCAATGGCCAACGATACATTATTCCAATAAGACTGCAAGTCATTTGCCGCCTTTTGTTGCTGCTTGATTTGTGCATCTTCTTGTTGGAATGCTGCAAAAGATGTACTTCTTGGTTTCAAACGAGAAACATCTTTTACCGCCTTGGCCGCTTCGGACTTCTTTAACTCTACATAATCCTTTCCGCTTACTCTACCCATTGCATCGAATATCACTTGTGCCGATTGTTCGGGTTGCATCTGTCCCCATGCCGGCTCTCCATTCTCATCTACAGGATAAGATGGAGCATTGGCGGGAGCGTTAGCTGGTTCGTTTGTGTTTTCGTTTGCAGGTTGTCCGTTGGAAGGTTCGGCTGATTGAGCCAAATCAGTCGGCTGATTGGTTGCTTTCGTCCAACCCCTGTCCTCCAAATCGGTAGGTGTGTACATGATAGTTTTGTCGTCTATCTCCGACCAAAAGCCGTCCTCACGATATAAACGCTTCGTGGTTCCGTCAGGTAATGTAAACTCGTCTATTTGTTCCTCCGTCTCTCCTGGTGCCTTGGCTAAATGTTCGGCTGCAACATAGTGAGGCATAGGGGTCTCATTGGGCTGACCATTGGCATCTTCAATCTCTACACGGATACCCTCATCATCTATACCGGTAATGGTTGAACTCTCGCCGGACATAAGTTGTCCGTTGTTGGTAAGATATACCTTGTCACCAACTTGGTAGGTTTCCTCGTTGGCATATTTGGCAAATAGTCGTGCGCTTTCTGCTTGAATGCGGTCTTGAGCCATGACAGGTGCTTCTAATATGGTCAGCTCACTGGCTTGCATCTGTTCCACATGCCCATCGTCAAACTTAACCGTCACTACATCATTGCCTGTTGCATTCATGCTGCCGTCCGTTTGATTGACATCTACAATAATATCGCCACTAACGGCATACCCCTCTACACCATCACGACCTTGTACACCGACACGATAGACATAGTTATTGGTCTTATTCGTGATACCCTCTACCAATGCCGTGGCTTCCTCGTCTGCCTTATTCTGCCATTGCTCGGTACGTATGGCTTGGCGATACTGCTCTTTTACTACACTTTGCTCGCGTGATTGGTCAGCTTGAACAGAACCTAACATAGCATCAGCAACAGCGTACTGCGACAATGCGGCATTAAGACGCTTGGCATTTTCTTGATTACCTTCGGCATACACACTTGCAATAGATGCAATGGCTTTCGGCATATCTTCAATAGCACCTGCATACAACGAACCACGGAAATCATTTACTACATCTTCCACTTCGTTCTCATCTACGCCGCAATACATGAGCGTATTCTTCAAATCACCATACGCCTCTTGATAGCGTTTATTCAATGAGCGCATCTGTACCATGCTTGCCGAACCACCTAACAAAGCAGGTAGTGAGAAGGATATAATCATAGGAACTTGTGTGTCTGGGGACGTAAATTCCGCATACGTATCTCCAAATGCTTTCCAATCTCTACCTTCAATGGCTTCCTTGCAAGCATCGTAGAATGTGTTTTCCCATTCCTCTGACAACTCACCTATTACACCGTGATAGGCAGCTTTATTGAGGAACTGACCAAATACGCTATTTCCAAACATCTGATTAAAGTCTTTCAGTTTGGTTCTGCCCAACGATTTGATAAATGGAGCATCTTTCAATGCACGCAGCATCAGTTGTGTATTACCACCTGTCTCGGTGAATAATTCTCCTATCTGTGTGCCGTATGCTTCTGCCCATGCCTTACCATATCCCTTTGTATCAATCTTGCCTATCTTAATCTTGCTATCGTCAAATGACAGTTTTCTACTATCTATCTCTGCCGACTTGTCAAATGCCAAAGCGTATGTAGATGGCGTAAATCCTGCAATGGCGGCTGATTCAAGAAATCCCGTAAATGTCACACCGACATTAGCCAATACTTTTGCCCATTTGCCGTTACCTATTGTTCGTGCTATTCCTCGGATAATGCCCTTTTTGCCTGATTCGGTAAGACCACCTATCAGTCCTTGACCCACCATTATATCACGGACGAACGGAAGCATGTCGGCACTTAATTTGGCTGCACTCGCTCCCCATCCTGTGTTTTCGCTACGCACCAACTCGGCTGCCGTATTAGCAGCAATAGCATTATACAATGCCATTTCCGATTCGTCTAATACAGATTCTGGGTTATCGTACGCATTGGCATCTGCTATCTTCTTCAATACAGATGCTTGTTTGGAAGAAGCCATCAAATCAGATATACCAAACGATGCAAGGTTAGGTAGAGTATTGATAGCATTGCGGATAAAATCACCCGTTGCACTACCCAATTTATACTCTCCTTTCTTGGTGTCCTGCATCCGTGTCAGTGCTTGACGATAAATCATTTCGGCTGCAAGTATATTCCCTGCCTTGCCATCCGAAGAAGATGATGTAGGAATACTGCCGTCTAACCGGTAGTTGCCAAGAGCAGAACCTACATACTTATTATGCAAACTCTCTATCTCATCTGTACCGCTTTGGATCGCGTCTTTAACAGCGTCCTCCATAAACTTTTCCTGACGATACTTGATATATCCCTTATCGCCTTTGACTGCCTGATTAGCCAACTGCTGATACATGCCGCTGTATTTTTGCTGGAGTATGTCGCCATTTTCTTTCTGCCATGCGTCATTCAACTCTTTTTCAACCTTCTTGTATGTCTCAGCGTCTTGTTGCTTAATCCGACTACCATATTTATCCGTAAATGCGGCTTGCAGTTTGTCATTTAGCAATTTATTTGCCTGCTCCTCCGTCATTCCTTTAGTCGCGTTGTATTGCGCCTGAACCTCGGCTATAATATCGCTATACTCCTTCGATGTTTGGAACTCGTCCAACATGTCTTGGTGCTTGAACTGTGGCTCGTATTTGCCAACGATGTCCTTATAAGTCTTGGAATCACGGAACTGCTGCTGTAAGTTATTAACAACATTCTCAAAGTCGCTATCTAACTGCTGTTTGCCCTGTTGTCCTTCGGGTGTATTCGTAATCCAACCCTCCACATAATTGCGGTAAATATCTCCTGCTGATTTAGCATCTTGCAAATAAGATGGACGTTGTGCTTTAAGTGCATCAATGCGTGCTTGGTCCTTGTGATGAGGAACACTCTCTAAAAGGCGTATTTCGTCCTCTCGCATCTTATCGGCTGGAGACATTGGTATTGTAGCACTTTTAGCCATTTCACGCTCTGCATGTGCTTGTTGCTCCTCTTTACGCACTCTTTCCGCATCATCGGCTATCTTCATTGCAGATGCTTCACCACTATTCATAGCACCACCACTCTGCAACATTACATTACCTAAACGAGACAAGAACGAAGGGCGTTCTTCTTTCTGTGCCTGTGCCGATGTAGCAGGTGAAGCAGGTTGGAAAGCATTGTTAATAGTGCTGACAAAAGAATCCTTATTGCCGAGTTTTACACCTCGTTCGGTCGCTATATTATAAAAGTTATCAGCACCACCTTCTTCTTGGAGCTGCTGACGGAACATATCTTCGGTTAAACCATTTGCTAAAAGACCTCTCTTTTGAGATACTTGATACAATTGTGATATTTTGTCCATAACGGGTATTTATTATTCTTTGATAAAACTAAAATCCTCATCAATTTCCTCACCTTGACCTCCTCCTTTTGGCACGACACCAAAAACTTTCTCTCCTTTTGGTTGGAATTTGCGTTGTGTAAAATCTCCAATTTTTTGCCACATATTAGCATCTTCACCAAAGAATCTGCCACTTGTCATTATTGCATCTACATTCTTCCATTCGTGAGCATCATCCATTGCTCCTATAGACTTCAAAAACTCAATGATATTATTCCGAGTTTTTTTGTCACTTTCGGATGCGTCAGATGCACTGCCTTTATTTATTAAGTCGTTATAATACCTCTTGATATAATCACGGAAATACTCATAGTCTTTTTTATTGTCAAAGTCGAAAGTATTATCCTGTTCTTGTGGTGTATTGATGTCTGTAATTACTCTTAAATAATACGGATTAGTCTTTCCACCACCGCTTCTGCTTGATGAACTACTCGAACTACGACTACTACCGCTACCACTTCCACCATCACCATCGCTAACTTTGAAAGCATCCATCTTGTACCCACTTTTTTTGCCATGAGTGGTAGTTTCTGTCTGCTGTTCGTAATCTTTGTCTTTTACAGTTGTCTTGGTCAAATACGGCTGGATAGCATCGTTCAGCATCTTGGCGTATGCTAATTCTTGATTACGTAATTTTTCGCGATTATAGACATCTTCTGCCTTTTGCTCTGCTATCAGTCGTTGGTTATCCCTTTCTGCTTGTGCTGCCGTCCTATTGGATTCTCTGCGCCATACATTGCCGCCATGTGCAGCCGTCAGTGCATCACCAACAATAGAAAGTGCGTTGTACCAACCACTTTCTTTCTTCTTCCTCTCATTAAGCAGTTGCTCTGCTTCTCTGCGCTGACGCTCTTTTTCAGGATTATACCCTATTACCTCAAACGGAGTAACAACTTTCCGCGTATTAGGGTCAATGCCCATAGATTGAGCAACGGGTGTCATCTGCTGCTGAACAAACGCCTGTGTTGCCGCATCAGGTGCTTGTGTATAAGTCGTGGACGTTTCACCTGCTAAGACATTCTTGGTGGTAGTATCGGTACTACTACCATCTTCGTACTTATTCTTAACTTGAACTACTTTATCTGCTGCCATAATCGTTCCTCCTTACTTATTAAACATAGGTACCATTGATACACCATCTTTCATAGAATAGTTACGCATAAACTTCATACCGCCAGGTCCCGTGAATGTTCCATCGGTATTCATCGTGTAATCTATTCCAGCGACAGTCTGTTTACCAAATGGAGCAACAGGAGGTGCTGATGTTGCCAACTTGCCCGAATTATCCTTTGTTTGACTTGACGGCTGTGATTGCGGCACCTTTGCCGAATAACTATCTATGATACCACCAACGGCACTTGCAGCATTAGCCGCAAGATTGGCGTATGTCTCTTGCCTTGCAGCAAGTCGCGCTTGGTCATCTAACGCTTTTTGATGACGAGCATTCTCTGCCATCTGCTCATATCGGTCTTTACGAGCCGAAGCACCTGCCGCCATATCACCCATTAAATTAGCACGCCCTTCTGCTACACCTTTCTGCACGGCTGCTGCCTGTTCAGGAGTAGCACCGGTAATAACAGCCATGTTACGCGCCCTCTCTACTTGACGCTGTGCTTCTCTATCATACTGATTAAGTAAACGCTGATTCTCACTACGAGCCAACGGATCTTCATTTGCCTTGGCTTCGTATGCTGCTTGCTGACGAGCCGCCTCTGCATCAGCGGCTTGTTGTTGTGCGCGATTATTTCGAGCACTCATTATTCCAGAGACGGCTTGACCTGCAAGCCCAATGATTGCACCCCACGGAAACATATCTATATCAATTAGTTAAATATACAATTCGGCTGCAAAATTACTATTTATATAATATAATTAAGGTGGTAAATCACATTTTTAGAGTTGAAAAGCACAATAATTAACGATAATAGTATGTCAATGATGCAGTATTTTAGGCGGATAATACACAAAGAAGGCAGGATTTAGTTCCTGCCTTCTTTATTATTTGTAATAGTCACATCGCTTTCTGTTTGCAATATATGTCAATCGGCAAACAAGTCTATTCTTGCAAGTGTCACATAGGCACTCATTTTGTTTCTTCGGTTTCTGCATAGTCTTGCACGCGGAATACTTCGAGGATGGGGGAGCGTTTGATTTCTACAATCTCGTAATCCAAGCCGCTGAGTTTATCAGTCGCAATGTCTATCGCCTGACGGACTGTTGATGCCTGCACAAGGATATTGACCTTCTTACGCAATTCCTTGCCGCTGTCCTCAACGGTAATCATTTCGGGCTTGACCCAATACCAGTTGTCGCCGCCTTCGTGCTTGAACAGGTCAAACACCTGCTTCTTGCAGATGGACGGCACTTCGCAATCGCCGGAGATGAACGGCTTAATCTCGTCCATCAGCCGCCGTTCCACGTCCGTTGGTGTCATACCCTCAATGAGGTAACTCTCTTTCACTTGGGCGAGACCGTCTTCCGTCTCTCGTCCATACTTAACGGTACATTCGTAGAATAACATAATCAGTCCTCCTTTTTCATTTCTTGGCATCTCCATAAATCATACCAAGGTTTAACACCATACTCTTTTTGTCCTTGTTCCAGCAATTCCTTATCCTCTGACGGAATAAAGATAATGTTCAGCGACAATAACTGCCCATACTTGTCATTTTGCACTTCAAATTCCATTCCTTTGACCGCACAAAGATTTATTCCCATATTGTCAGGGAGAGCAGTAAGTAGCGCATCAATACCCTTGTGCTTTTTTGCAATGTCTATCAACTCGGTAGTTGATAAGAATTTTTTGATTGTTTCAGTGTTCATAACTCTTAAAATTTAATTGTTGTTTGTATTAGTTTATTATTTTGTTCCGCAGCAGGGGACTTGCCATAGTCCTCAAATCTCGGAACATTGTTAAATATCGGTCTTGCATTCACCCAACGAGACAGCCGCATATACTCGCTGTCATAATGCTCCTTGTCGTACACCATCACATACGGCCAATAACCCATGTCTCGCAATGTATAGATGCGCTCCAAGTCCTGCTCCAAGGTAGTGTCAAAGTTCACCAGCACAAACACTATCGCATTATGACCGTGCGGCAGACGATTACCAACCATGTCGCACACCTGACTAAACAAGTTCAGTTTGGGCAGGATAGCCGCCTTATCCTCGTATCGGTCCCACGCAAAGTGTATCTCCTTAATCTTGCAAGCTGCAATCATTTCGGCTTTCTCCTCGTCCATCATGCGAATATCCAGTCCTTGGTTGAAGTCTATCCATGCCTTGCTGTCAATGAGTTGCTGCAACAACGGCTTCCAATCTTTGCAGGCAAGGATATTCGGGTCGCAAAGGACGATGTTCTTTTGTCCGTACCAGAACTCGCTCAGGTCAGCCACTTTGACGGAGCGCGTGCCCTCTTTGGCAGCCACATGGCAGAAAGCACAGCCGCGCGGACAACCTCTCGTCAGAAAGCCGTATGCTGTATCAGCCGTGTACTGCGGATAAAGCGAGTAGTCCGGGCAAATATGCTCTATGCGGGTTTCTAATGGAATATCCAATCCTTCTACTTGCCTGTTCTCTTTCCTGCTCACTACCTTGATGAATCGCGTGTCGAATACTTTTTTTCCATTAACTAATCGGATTGTATATCCTGTTCCGCCACGAATGATTGCATCGGCATTGGCGATCACTTGGTTGTAGTCGGGCGTGAACGAGAACACTTTGCTCATGAAGACGATGTCGTAATGTTCGGTGAATGGCGAGTACCACTCCACGTTGGCTTTTTGCGACTTGTACCATGCACTAATCTTCATCAGCGCAATGTTCGGGAAATTGCTCCCATCTACATCTATTAGTCCTATGTTCATAATCAGAATAGTGTTAATATGGTTTTTTGTGCTGCCACTCGTTTCTCGCAAATATGGAAATAATCGGGGTTCAATTCATAGCCGATATAGTTCCGCTTTTGCTTAATGGCTGCCACGGCGGTCGTCCCACTCCCAATAAACGGGTCCAGCACCACCTCCCCCTCTTGACTACTATTGATTAGCAAGGTCTCAATGATATTTAGTGGCTTGATAGTTGGATGATGCCACAACTCCTTGATATCCGCACTTATGCTCGGCTGAATAAAATACTTCTTCTTTGTTTCGTAGGTACCATATACGGAAGCACCTTTCCGCAGAAATATGATATACTCCGTATCTGATAGGTACTTATTGCCACACATCGGAGTTGGGTCAGTTTTGTGCCAAGTAAGGATATCAAAGTTCAGTCCGTTTGATATCCCAAAGTTGAGATATTGCGGAACTTGGTCTTTGTTGCAGAATAGGTATATATTTGGTTTCTTGCACACTCTTAACATCTCTTTCAGGATATCATCGGATATTCCAAATGATATTGGCGTAAGTTCTGCGTGATAGGTTCTACCTTTCTTGCTTGCGCTTTTTCCTCGGCAAGTACCGAATGTGCCACCACCAGTAGTGTCTTTGAACTCATACGGCGGGTCGGTCACTACCAAATCGACACATTTGTCGGGCAGCATCCGCATCCCTTCCAAGCAGTCCATATTGTAAATCTTATTCAGTTCCATAATGCTGTTATTGTGAAATGTAATTGCTCTGCGTGGTTCTCTACAATGGTGCTGCGTTGTGTCTTTGCCGTGTAGAAGATGTGCATCCGTTCTGTTTCGTCATACGCATTGCCGACAACATATCCCCTTTTCTGCATTGTATAACGGATAGATACCTGCCTTCGGTTGTACACCACAAACGGCATGTGTAGGTTCGTATGCCGTGGCAGTCCCCAATCTACTCGCTTGCGCTCTCGCTCCACTATATCCTTTCGTTTCTCCGACCTGCGCTGTTTCAGCCGTGCCCATCTCCGTTTGTTCTTGCGTACCTCGTCCAACGGATGCCAACCTGTGTCGCGCTTGGCTTTAGCCGCAACTTTACATGCTTCACTTGGTGCTACACCTCGCAGACTGTCATAGTAGCCGTTCTGCTCACATATCCGTTTGGTAATCTCTGCCTGCTTGCGAATGATAGCACGCTTGTTATGCTTCAGTCCTAACTCACGCTTGAACCGTTGCATAGGGCTGTACGCTATCCCGAACAATTCCATCATTTCGCGGTTGGTGTGCGTGGGAAAGTAACGGATAAAACGCTCCTTCAGTTCACCCTCTAATTGGTATGTCATTACTCCGTGTTGCCCAACTACTTTCGGAATCTGATAGCGTGCCGGAGTAGTCGGTTTGCGTGGTGTCTGTGTGTTTTTGAAACTCATAATGCTGTTATTTATATTCTAACAATTTGTGAATTGTTTGCTAATATTTGCCTAATTGTTTGCAGGCGGCAGCACATAATAGGTCATTTCATTGACTGCAAGTGTGGCTTTGAGGAAGCCGTGATTGACGAGCCATTGTAGCGCATCATCGGTGTCACGGCAGGACGGCATGTCGTGACCGGTGGGCGAATAGGCATTGAGTTGGTCTCGTATTTCGCTCCTCAGCGCACATTCGGGTACACGGTGTGTCTTCTGCCGCCGCAGCACAACAGCATTCACCGCATTTAATACTATTTCTTGGGTGGAGGTCATAGTTATTTCTCCTTTATTTGACTTAATATACCACCTGTCTCTGTTGGGCGTGAGCCAAACATAATGCAATCTTCAAAATCACATTTCATCATCGCCTGATTAAGAATACTCAACCCTTTGGTACTATCTTTCTCTCCCTTGTATTGTATCCTAAACGCAGTACACCAGAACAACACTTCTTTATTTAGCTTGTTTACTTCTCTTTTGCTGGATAGCATATCCTTGTACTTATCCAACTCGCAACGGAACCATCCGTAGTTGTAGAGCAGTACCACAAATATAAATGCGCATGTCGTTAGCAGATGGCAGCCGCAGCATAACAGAATAATATCCATCATCAGCACGGCGCAGTTTATCTCTAACGCAAGGAAAGAACCTAATCGCTTTCTTTTCACATAGCGTTTGTGTGCAGACTTTATTCGTTGTATGATATTCATTACCACTCTATATTTTGGAAGCCGTGACCGAATGCCCAGTCAATGGCTTTTGTTTGAGACTTGAAGTGTTTGTCCACTTCTTCATTTTTCGCCAAAAAGGATTTCTTGGTGATGATTTTGTAATCACCTTTCGCAACCTTCATAATGGTCGCCTTCGGATAATCGGAATTGTGTTTCATACTAAATGTTATTTATTGATTTATACAAACTTGTGCAGAGTGCGGTTGACATATTGACCTCGACTGCGTTACCAATGAATTTCTTTTGCTCGGTTTGCGTACCAATCAGCGTATAGTCGGAGCCGAATCCCATAATTCGTTTCAACTCTCCTACATTAAGCATACGCATCTTAATATCAACGATTCTATAGATAGCCATAAACTCCTTAACACGCTTCATTGCAGGACTATCATTCTCGTATATGAGAATAGCCGTTTCACCTTTCTCGGTAGTAATGATATACGGCGGCATCTTATCCATCCTTGCAATCAGTGTAAAGCATGGCGCGTTAATATCTCCTCCCTTGCTTGCGAATTGCGGATTCATCAGATAGTGTTGCTTGTGGTTGGCTGTTATAACCGGTGCAGGTTCTTCCAATCTACTACCAACATTTCCAAAATTGGTGTTCATAATCCAAGGTTTTACACTTACGAGGGTGTGTTTCGGATTGGTTGTAATTGTCTTTGCCGGTTCGTTGATGTTAGCAGGCGTTCCGTTTCCGTATTGCTCATCAAGGAAATGACTTGTAACGAGTGAGAAGTGGTCTTTGCATGTCATTGTAGGTGCAGGTTCGTCTATTGAGCGGTGAAAGCCATTGTTATAGTGAGCGTCAAGGAATTGTGCATTTATAATTGCGTGATGGTCTTTACAAGTTATTGCCCCACTTGGTTCGTCTATGCTTTGGTTTTTGCTATTTGGCTCTCCACTAAATTGTTTGGAAAGGAATTGAACTTTTACAGTAGCAAATCTATTTTCCGTAGTAACAACACCACAAGGCTCGTCCAAACTCATTGCAGTATCTTGCGGTCTTACGCTATTGTAGCGTGAGAGAAAAGCGTCTTTTCCACCTGCCACAAACTTAATTAGTCCGGCATATATACGTTCAAGTGTTTTATCTACCAATGGTTTTTTGCGTTCAAAGATACTTTCACCTTCGTTGTCAAGTTCAAGTACATCACGCACAGGGTTCCATGGTTTCAATCCACTGCTGAACATATCCGGCTTACTACCACCTTTGCAATGTGTAGCGTCCGGGAATGAGATAGGCAAATTGCCTTGTGCAAATATACCAAAGAAGCGTGTGCGGCTTGTCCTTGCGCCATAGTTGGCAGAATTGAGTAGTCGATGGTCAAACCTGTATCCTCGTTTGCATACATTGTTTACCCATTTAAGATAAAGCCGCCCTTCGTCTCTACTTACGGGGTGTCCGTTCTCG
>JAKSMY010000010.1 GCA_024400275.1 Paludibacteraceae bacterium
AAAATGGCAAAGAACGATTATATCATTGAAGTAAACCATGTCTCCAAGCAGTTTGAGGACGGTAAGTTTGCATTGAATGACGTAAGTTTGCAGGTCCGGAAAGGCGAATTTGTAACCATTCTGGGTCCGTCAGGCTGCGGCAAGACTACTCTACTCCGTTGCATAGCCGGATTTCAAAAGGCGACCTGTGGAGATATATTGCTCAATGGAGAGGACGTAACGGATATGCCGCCAAATGAACGCCCCGTCAATACGGTATTCCAAAAATATGCCCTCTTCCCCCATCTGAACGTGTACGAAAATGTGGCTTTTGGACTTAAACTCAAGAAGATAGATGCACACGAGATAGAGAAAAAAGTCAAAAAGGCACTCAAAATGGTGTCCATGTCCGATTATGAATATCGTGACGTGGACAGTTTAAGCGGGGGACAGCAACAACGTGTAGCAATTGCACGTGCCATTATCAACGAGCCCGAAGTACTGCTATTAGACGAGCCCCTGTCGGCATTGGACAGAAAAATGCGTAGCGATATGCAACTCGAACTT
Source organism: Paludibacteraceae bacterium (assembly GCA_024400275.1). The sequence goes on from JAKSMY010000010.1 coordinate 547, forward strand.
CGTGAGATGCATGACAAATTAGGCATCACCTTTATCTACGTAACCCATGACCAAGAAGAAGCACTGACATTGAGCGACCGCATCGTGGTAATGCGCGAAGGTAAGATTCAGCAGATTGGCGCACCGACAGATATTTACAACGAACCACAAAACTGCTTTGTTGCCGATTTCATCGGAGAAAGTAACATCTTAGACGCCACTATGGTACATGACGGTTTGGTGCATTTCTGCGGTAAAGACTTCGAATGTGTAGATAAGGGATTTGGAGAAGATACCGAAGTAGATGTGGTGGTTCGTCCGGAAGACTGGTATATTTCAGAGTTCAAAGTTGAAAGTACAAAGTTGAAAGATAACCCGTGGCAACTGTTTGGAGAGATAAAGACATGTATCTTCAAAGGCGTACACTATCACATGACGCTACTGACCGACGAAGGATATGAATTGGAAGTGCAGGATTATCACGCTTTTGAGCCGGGTATGCGAGTGGCACTCTTGGTTAAGCCCGAAGATATTCAGGTGATGAAGAAATCCAGATTATGCAATTCCTTCACAGGTATAATGAAGGAAGAAAATCAAGTGGAGTTTTTAGATGCCCTGTGGGACGTTTCGGAACGGGCATCGGAACGTTTCGAGCCCGGCGAACAAGTCGAGATAGAAGTGGATTTCAACCATGTCAATTTGCAAGATGACGAGGAAGACGGTACGCTGAGTGGCGAAGTGTATTTCATTCTTTACAAAGGCGACCATTACCACCTGCAGGTGCGAACGGACGACGGCGACGATATTTATGTTGACACCAACGATATATGGGACAAAGGCGACCGGGTAGGCATTAAGATAGCCCCCAGTTGGATACGGTTGTATAAGGTTGAAAGTTGACAATGCACGATGCACAATTATAAGTACGATGACAATTAGATTGATTCAAAATAGGAAGAACTGGGTGTGGCCATACGTGGCTATTCTGTGCTTTTTTGTAATATTGCCGTTGGTGCTGATAGGTATTTATGCCTTCACTGACCAACACGGCGATTTTACCATACAGAACTTTGTGCAGTTCTTTCAAAAATCCGAAGCAGTCAATACGTTCATCTATTCGGTGACAATAGCCATGCTAACGACCATTATTTGCATTGTATTGGGATATCCGGCAGCCTACTTTATGGCGATGCAGTCGTTCCGTACTCCCGCAGTAATGGCAATGCTCTTCATTCTGCCGATGTGGATTAATTTTCTGCTCCGCACCTTGGCGACAGTGGAACTCTTTCACATGTTCGGGCTGCCTTTGGGCGAAGGGGCTTTGCTATTCGGTATGTGCTATGATTTCTTGCCATTTATGATTTATCCCATCTACAATACGTTGCAGAAGATAGATGTCAGTTTGCTGGAAGCATCGCAGGATTTAGGTGCCAGCCGTTGGGAAACTTTTGTTAAAGTGAGTGTACCACTTTCTTTGCCGGGAGTTTATTCGGGCATTGTAATGGTCTTTATGCCGACCGTTTCCACCTTTGCCATATCCGAATTGTTGACGCAAAACAAGATTACCCTGTTCGGCTCGCTTATTCAGCGCAGTTTTGGAGAAGGAGGTATCACCATGTGGAACTATGGTGCGGCACTATCGCTCATCATGTTGATAATAATAGGTTTAACTTCATTCTTTGGTAATGATGACAACGAAGACATCAATAGACAAGCGTAATGCGTGGTTGCGTGGTATCAGTCAGAGTTACCTTTGGCTGCTGTTAGTAGTGCTATATGCCCCTATTCTGCTAATCATCGTGTTCTCGTTTACCCAAAGTAAAGTCTTGGGCAACTGGACCGGGTTTACTTTGGGACTATATGAAAATCTGTTTTCAGGATATGATGTCAGTGCACAAGTCAGAGTAGATCCCAACCTCTATCGTGCATTGCTCTACACGGCGATTATTGCCTTTGCTGCGGCTCTTGTGGCAACGCTGTTGGGAACAATTGCAGCCGTCGGCATATTCAATCTGCGCCAACGCTACCGCAAGGGAGTGATGTTTCTCAACTCAATACCGATGATTAACCCGGATATCATTACCGGTATCTCGTTATTCCTGCTGTTCGTATTCCTCGGAATCAGTCGCGGACTGACGACAGTCATCATCGCCCATGTGGTTTTTTGTACGCCGTACGTCGTTTTGTCGGTTATGCCGCGATTGACAAAGATGAATCCGAATATCTTCGAGGCAGCATTGGATTTAGGTGCTACACCTGCACAGGCATTCCGCAAGGTGATGGTGCCCGAGTTATGGCCGGGTATGATTAGCGGGTTTATTCTATCCCTTACTCTGTCCATTGACGACTTTGGTGTCACCTTCTTCACCAAGGGAAGCAACGGATTGGAAACACTATCCACTTTCATCTATTCGGACGCACGAAAGGGCGGACTGACACCCGAATTGAGACCGTTATTCTCTTTAATTTTCCTCACCATTTTGGTGCTGTTAATAATCTCTAATTTAAGAACTTCTAAACAAACAAAAAAATGAAAAAAGGTTATCTTTTATTCTTTTTGTTGCTTAGTGCAACTTTTGGTTTTCAATCTTCTAATGCTGTGGCTGCCGATAGAGCGCACACATTAAAAGTGTACAACTGGCAGGACTATATCGACATGGATAATGTCCTCAACAAATTCCCTGATTGGTATAAGGAACAAACAGGCGAAGAGGTGGTCGTCAGTTATCAGACTTTTGACATCAACGAGAACATGCTTACCCAAATTGAAATGGGACACGAGGATTACGATGTGATTTGTCCGTCTGAATATATCATTGAGCGCATGCTGCGTAATAATTTGCTGTTGCCCATTGACAAAAATTTCGGTTCAACACCCGACTATACCAAATTGGTTGCTCCGTTTGCAGTAGATAAATTCCAACAAATGGCTCCTGACAGCACCTATACCGTGAGCGATTACACCGTAGGTTACATGTGGGGTACAACAGGTATTCTTTACAATGCAGATTTGGTAGATGGCAGCAAGATGAACAGTTGGGGTTGCCTGCAAGACCCTGAATATAAAAACCATATCCTGATGAAAGATGCTTTCCGTGATATTTATTCGGTTGTTGTGCTATATTGCTATAAAGACGAAATTGCCAAAGGTACGGAAACACGTGACGACTTGGTAGCCCGCATTACGCCCGAACGAATCAAGCGTGTTGAGGACTTTTTGATTGGCATGAAAGACAATATTGCCGGGTGGGAAGTAGATTTTGGTAAAGAAGAAATGACCAAAGGCAAAACATGGATGGATTTGATGTGGTCCGGTGATGCACAATGGGCTATTGACGAGGCACCCGAAGGTGTTAATCTCGAATATGTCATTCCGGAAGAAGGTAGTAATGTGTGGTTTGATGGTTGGTGCATTCCTAAATATGCTCAAAACACCAAGGCTGCCAGTTACTTTATTAACTATATGTGTATGCCAGAAAATGCTATCCTTAACATGGAGGAGATTGGTTATGTCAGTGTAATTGCAGACTCCACTATTTTGGCATGGGCAAACGATGACGAAATAGAAGAAACAGCCGATTTGACTTATTTCTTTGGCGAAGGAGCTGAGGCTATACACGCCAATCAAGTGTTCTATCCCGATAAATCAATCATTGACCGTTGCGCTTTGATGCACGATTGTGCAGACCACACAGAGGCTATGCTGAATATGTGGAATCATGTCAAAGGCGATAGTCTGAACAGCACAATGATTATTATCATCATCACGATTGTTGCCTGCATTATTATCTTCGCCGTAGTGCAAACCATCAACAAACGCCGTCAACGTGCATTACAAAATAAACACCATAAAAGCCATAATCATTAAATGAAAAAATTAGTAGTTTCGATTGTTGCATTCTGTCTGTCCGTTGTTCCTCTGCTCGCCAATGACGTGGAAGAACAATATGAGATTGTTAAGCAAGCTTACTTAACACGCGAAAAGACTGCACAGAATGACCTTAAGCAGTATCTGCGTGACTATCCCTACACCACCTATTTCAGCAGTGTACAAACAATGATAGGTGTACTGCAAGTGGAGAAATTACGCTACAAGAATGCCGTCAAGACATTCAACAAAGTAACGTGGAAACAGTTAGAACGTGGCGAACAGCCAACCTTCTTCTTTTATCGCGGTATCGCTTACTTAAAGCAGGATATGTTTAAGGAAGCTTCTTCGTGCTTCAAAGCTCTCCGTGAAACAAACAGTTCATACGCATTGCAGGGTAAATTCTACTATGCCTATTGCTGGTATCTAATGAAAGAATACGACAAAGCACTGCCGGATCTGCTTTCATTAGAAAACACTCCTGAATATAAAGATATTGCCCCGTATTTGGTTACGCAGATCTATTATGCTCAACATCATATCGATATGGCAGAAGCACGTGCCCGCCAACTAATCAACCAATATCCCAACAATAAACATAATGGGGAAATGGAACGCATATTGGGCGAAATAGCATATAATGCGGGTAATTACGAGGAGGCAATAGATAGATTGAGTGACTACGAGCAATCCTTCCGTGAACAAGAACGTGAAGTGTTCCTGGAAGATGTCTTCTTGCTGGGTATGGCTGAATATAAAACGGAAAAATACAATGATGCCATTCGAGATTTCAAGCGCATCAAACTTGGAAAAGATACACTATCCGAAAAAGTATGTCTAAACTTAGGACACGCTTATGTCAAAGTGGATAATATAGAAAAAGCCAAGTTGAGTTACCAGGCCGCCATGCGCTATAATTTCGACCAACAAGTGCGGGAAGAGGCTATGTATAACTATGCCCTATGCTCCTACAAAAAGGGTACGGCATTGGGGGAAAGTATTAATGCTTTTAACGATTTCCTCAAAGAGTATCCCAACACTTCTCATGCCGAATCCGTGTATGAATTACTGGCAGCCATGTATATGACCAGTAAGAATTATTCGGCTGCATTGGATGCCGTGTGTGCCATCAAAAACCCCAATAGCAAACTGCAGGAAACCAAGCAGTATCTGCGTTACCAATTGGGAGCCGATGCTTTGTTGCAAGGGAAAAACCAAGAAGCAGTCAGTTGGATGTCGGAAGTAATTCGAAACGAAAAAAAGCAGTCGTCCTACAAGACAGAAGCCCTTTTGTATCGCGCAGAAGCCAGATACAGGCTCAAGCAGTACGAATCGGCTATGGCTGATTTGATCTTATACCGCCAACAATCGTCTTATTTACAATCCCCCAATAATGCAATGGCCGATTATTTGCAGGGATATGTTTCTTTCAACCTGAAAAAATACGATGCGTCACAAGGGTGCTTTGAATCCTACGTGGCACGGGAGGAAAGTAAAAGAAACAAAGACATGTATGCCGATGCACTCAACCGGATTGGAGATTGTCAGTTTAACTCACGTAATCTAAACGAAGCGTCTGATACCTATCAAAAGGTGATTGATTTAGGCAAGAATGGCGCCGATTACGCACTTTTCCAACGAGGCTATGTCTTAGGACTGATGCACCAATATGGCGAGAAAGTTAATGCGATGGAAGAGTTGTTAAAAACATATCCTAAATCGGATTACGCCGATGATGCTTTGTATGAAATAGCACGTGCACACTTGCAACAAGAGGAAAGTATGGCGGCTATCAATGCTTATTCACGATTGGTAACCACCTATCCTACATGTGAATATGCCCGAGCCGCTTCTTTGGAAAGAGGTATGATATATCGAAACATCGGTATGTATAACGAAGCCATTCAGGCATTCAAACAGACCATCGAGACGTACCCAGCCACAGAACAGGCATATACCGCTTTAGACGGACTGGAACAAGTTTATGTGGAACAAAACAAGGTAAATGACTACCTCACATTTACCAAGGAATTGTACAAAATGAATATGTCGGTGTCGTCTAAAGAAGATTCTTTGACTTATACTGCCGGTGAAATGCAATATATGTTAGGTAATTACCAAGAAGCCGCAGCCGCTATGGATATTTACTTAAAGCAGTATTGCCCGGGGGGAAGACATTGCCTCATGGCAACTTATAATGCTGCCGATTGTTACTACCAATTAGGCGAAAAAGAAAAAGCGTTGGAGTTGTATCTCAATCTGACCACACAAAACAACAATCCGTACGTGGAGGAAACATGCCGACGTATTGCCGAAATAGCATACGACCAGCAAAATTATGAATTGTCTCGCACCTATTTCGAACAATTAACCACTCTTGGGCTTAAGAGCCAAGACCTAATCACTGCCAAATTAGGCGTTCTGCGCTCAAGTAACTTAATGAATGATTATGCTAACGTCATCACGATTGCTACCGATATCTTGTCAGATACCGACACGCCAACGGAAATGCAACAGGAAGCACAATACGACCGCGCTAAAGCATACGTTCAACAAGGGCAATACGGACAAGCCATATCAGATTTGATTCCTATTGCCAAAGATGTACGGATAGCCAATGGTGCCGAGTGTAAGTATTTATTGGCTTTGACATATTTCAATCAAGGTAATTTGGACGAGGCAGAAAAAGAAATAATGTCCTTCACCGGCATGAAAACACAACACCAGTACTGGTTGGCCAAAAGTTTGATTCTGTTATCCGAAATCAATCTGAATCGGGGAGAGATATTCCAAGCAAAACAGTACCTGCTAACGCTCCAACAAAACTACAAAGGAACAGGTGATATACAAACCTTAGTGGAACAAAAACTGCTAACCATCGAAGAATTAGAACAACCTAAGATAGAAGAAGAGGAGGAAGAATTATGATACCATTTACCATGCATACTATCAAGTCAAAGTGGAGTGCATTATCGCTCTTCTCGTTATTCCTTGTTCCTTGTGTACACGCACAGCAAGACACGGTAAGCCGTTCAGTAACCGTTGAACGGGAATTTCAACCAATCATTCAAAGTGCGGGTAAACTGAATGTATCGCCCAAACGTATGGAAACACAAGAACCTAAAATGGAGGTCATTTTTTCCGAATATTCAGCTACAGATAGTTTGTCTTTCTACTCTAAACCGTTGCGTTTTCCGTCCAAGCCCTTCCCCGAGCAAAAGCAATCGAATGGTATCTTGGATGCCGGATTAGGGTATTTCAATTCGCACCTCAATTTCCGTTATCTTGTTCCTGTTTCAGGAAAAGCCTCTAAGGGTGTCAAACTGAATTTATTCGCACATCATGATGCGGAATGGGGTGTTTGCACATGGGAAGAAACAACCGTTGGATTGGACTTTGTTAAGCAACTCTCTGACATAGACGTTTACTTTGATGTGGCTGGGAAAAACACCTTTTTTACTCGTTTTGGACGTTATTATGACGGGGATAAATTATCCATCAGTCGTTTCAGTGACCTTTCTGAACAAGATAAGCAGTCCATTTGGACGGTGGCTGCCAATGTCGGTGTGCGTTCCAAGAAAACTGCCGATATACAATACAAGGTGCAAACCGGCTATCAAGCCTACATTCTGCCTTCTCAGGTGGCTGAACACCAAATCAACACCTTCTGCAATGTGCAATGGAATGGCGAAGAACACCATGCCGGTGTTGACATTGCGGTGCGAAATGCCTTCTCTTCGGTAGAGGATGGCTTGTGGCTGCCAACGGATACTATTCAAACCTATCGTTCCCGTCACGGCGTTCGTATTCACCCTTATTATAAATACACAGGCGAGCGCATACGTGTACGCGCAGGTGTCAATTTGGACATGAATATCGGGAAGGGACAAATGATGTCTTCTAACGAGCAAATCAGCTTTGCTCCATCGCCTGATGCCTTTGTGGAGTACCGTATTATCCCCTCGTGGCTGGCGGTTTATGCCGGTGCAGAAGGGCAATTGGGATTTGGTACGTTGGACGATTATATGGCTTATTGCCCTTATCGTGCTGCCTCCTCCAGCGTTATCTCCACACACGTATCCTCCTATATTCCCGTGGATGCCTATTGGGGATTTAAAATCCGTGCTACCGACAACCTGCTTTTGGATGTTTATGCCCACTATGCTTACATGAAAAATCAAACAATTATATTTGCTGATTCACTCTCCATTCTTCCCGATGGATACTTGGATTATTGCTATGGCGACTATCAACGTTGGAAAGTGGGAGTTGAACTCACCTACCACTATCAGGACATCGTTCGTTTACTTGTCAGTGGCAACTATTACCATTGGACAGCCAATGGAATAGAGGCTCCGGAAAATATGCCGTTCTCACCTAAAACCGTTTATGACCGTCCTGCGTGGGATTTACACGTACGTGTAGATGCACATATTGACTCACACTGGTCCTTGTACAGCGACAATGTCTTTGCAGGACCCATCAACATGATGACGTGGAAAGGTAATCAAAAAGGCAAGGTTTTTGTTGACTTGAGTTTAGGTGCGCGCTATGACTTTAAGTCTGACTTGGGTGTTTACTTGCAGTTGGATAACTTTATCAATCGTCATAATGACCATTTTTATGGCTATCAATTGGAGGGTATTCAAGTCATGGCTGGCTGCTGTTGGAAGTTCTAAATATGTTGCCTCCTTTTTACCTGACTTTACCGACGGTCGACCGACGGTCGAATAATAAGCTAAAGAAATGTTATTGAGATATTAAATAGGAAAAACGAACATAATAAATGCTAATTCAGGACCCAAAAATAGAAAATCCCATTCTTCACCTCGTAGGCGATACCGCCGACGAGATGGGTTTGGAGTGCTATGTCATCGGTGGCTGGGTGCGTGATTTAATCTTACATCGCCTTTCAAACGACATTGACATTGTCACCATCGGACGGGGTATTGAGTTGGCAGAAGCGGTTGCCAAGCATTTGGGTAAACATGCCCATTTAAGTGTTTTTCGCACATACGGAACGGCACAAGTCAAGTGGCACGATATAGAACTTGAATTTGTAGGTGCTCGACGAGAGAGTTATCAGCATGATAGCCGAAATCCGATTGTGGAAGACGGCACGTTAGAAGAAGACCAAAATCGCCGAGATTTCACCATCAACGCTATGGCTATTTGCCTGAACAAGAATCGTTATGGTGAATTGTTAGATCCCTTTGATGGCATATACGATCTGCAAGACTGCACTATTCGTACTCCTCTTGATCCTGACATTACGTTCTCCGACGACCCCCTGCGAATGATGAGAGCCATTCGTTTTGCTACCCAACTGGGCTTCTTCCTCGACTCTGAAACATTTGATGCCATCGCCCGAAACAAGGACCGTATCGCTATCATCACTAAAGAGCGTATTGTGGACGAACTAAATAAAATAATGTCCTCACGTCGCCCTTCCGAGGGGTGGAAACTACTCGACAAAACAGGGTTGTTATTGCTTATCTTCCCTGAATTGGCGTCCCTAAAAGGTATAGAGACCAAGGAGGGACGCGGACATAAAGACGTGTTCCTGCACACCTTGCAAGTCCTTGATAATGTGGCTACTAATTCAGATAACCTATGGCTGCGCTGGGCTGCTCTCTTGCACGATATAGGCAAACCTAAATCCAAAGCATGGGACCAACAAGCCGGTTGGACCTTTCGCAATCATAACTATCTCGGAGCCAAGATGATACCGCACATCTTCAAGAAAATGAAGATGCCCCAAAACGAGAAAATGGACTACATCGTCAAGATGGTAGATTTACACATGCGTCCCATCAATCTTATTGAAGATACCGTGACCGACTCGGCAGTCCGTCGTCTGCTCTTCGAGGCAGGAGATGACATCGATGATTTGATGCTCCTCTGCGATGCCGACATCACATCTCGAAACGCCGAAAAAGTAGAGAAATACCACCGAAATTACGAATTAGTTCGTCAAAAAATGGTCGAACTTGAGGAACGTGACCGTATTCGCAATTTCCAACCGCCCGTTCGTGGTGACGAAATCATGCAGTTGCTCCACCTTGAACCTTGTTCGGCTGTTGGAGAATTGAAACAAAAAATCAAAGATGCCATTCTTGACGGCATTATACCCAACGAATACGAACCTGCCAAACAATATCTCTTGGAACAAGCCGCACAAATGAATCTCTTACCTTAAAATAACCACTAAACTTTGAACTGTAGGAAGCTATGCTTCCGTCCTCTAAACTAATAAAATATGTTACAGATTTACAACACATTAACTCATCAGAAGGAGTATTTTCGTCCTCTACACGAAGGACACGTTGGAATGTATGTTTGCGGACCTACAGTCTATGGTGATGCCCATTTAGGACATGCACGTCCAGCTATTACGTTTGACCTTCTCTATCGTTATCTTCTGCATTTGGGGTACAAAGTGCGCTATGTACGAAACATTACCGATGTCGGACACTTGGAGCACGATGCAGACGAGGGAGAAGATAAAATAGCAAAAAAGGCCCGTTTAGAACAATTAGAACCGATGGAGGTGGTACAATACTATACCAATCGCTATCATCGCGATATGGACGCGTTAAATGTCTTACCACCCACAATTGAGCCCCATGCCAGCGGACATATTATTGAACAGATTGAATTCGTGAAGAAAATACTCGAAAAAGGCTATGCTTATATAAACAATGGCTCTGTGTATATGGACGTGGAAAAATATGCCCAAGATTTTCCCTATGGCAAGTTATCCGGACGCAACTTAGAGGAAATCGTAACGGAAACAAGAACACTCGATGGACAGGACGAAAAACGGCATAGTTACGACTTTGCATTGTGGAAAAAAGCATCACCGGAACATATCATGCATTGGCCAAGTCCTTGGAGTGAAGGATTCCCCGGATGGCACATGGAGTGTTCCACAATGGGTACCAAATACCTCGGTGAAGAGTTTGATATCCACGGAGGTGGATTGGACTTGATGTTCCCCCACCACGAGGCAGAAATAGCCCAATCTTGTGCCGCACTTGGGCACGAGAGTGTTCATTATTGGATGCACAACAATATGATTACCATTGCCGGGAAAAAAATGGGTAAGTCTTACAATAACTTCATCACGCTAGAGCAGTTCTTCAAGGGCGAACACGAACTGCTTACAAAGGCTTTTTCTCCGATGACTATTCGCTTTTTCATTCTTATGGCACACTACCGTTCTACCGTTGATTTCTCTTCAGAAGCACTTGAAGCGGCAGAAAAAGGGTTGGCTCGTCTTACAGAAACATATAATCGTCTGATGAAACTCAAAGCAGGAGATAAAACAACCGTCAAGTTGACTGACCTGCGGCAATTATGTGAAGAAGCAATGGAAGACGATTTGAACTCACCAATTGTTATTTCTCATCTTTTCGATTCCAGTCGAATTATCAATACAATAGTTGATGGAAAAGAATCCATTTCATCGGAAGATCTCAATGAATTAAAAGACGTTTGGAAAACTTTTGTTGTGGATATTCTTGGACTTCGAATGGAAGAAAGCAATGCAAGCAATAGTACACAAAATGCATACAAAGGTGCTGTTGATTTATTGCTCAGCATTCGCCTTACCGCTAAACAAAACAAAGATTGGGCAACATCAGACAAAATTCGCAATGAACTTACTGCTCTTGGTTTCACAATAAAAGATACAAAAGATAGTTTTGAATGGTCTTTATAAATGGCTCTTTTTCATCTACATAGACCGAATGACACAGGCAATCTTGGCGAGGAAATTGCAGCAAACCTATTGCGACAGAAAGGATATACTATCCTTGACAAAAACTTAAAAGTTAATGCCAAGGAAATCGATATTATTGCCACCAATGATGAGTATATAGTCTTTTGTGAGGTAAAAACACGTACTTCTACTTTTGCCGGTTATCCCGAACAAACGGTAAATATAGAAAAACGAAAAAACATGCAATTTGCTGCCAATGCATATATTAAAATCCATCGCGAAAACAGAAAACCGAGATTTGACATTATAGGAATACTATTAAATCCCACTACGAATGAAATTGTAGAACTGAATCATATTGAAGATGCATTTTTTCCAATTCAGCGCACTATCAATTCTCATTCCTATTCTGGACAATATAAATGGCATACTAAATCTGCATGGAAGCGTAGAAAATGAATTTTACATACGATATCATAGTCGTTGGTGCCGGTCACGCAGGCTGTGAAGCAGCACATGCTGCTGCTCAAATGGGATCGCACACTCTGCTCATCACTATGGATATGAATAAAATAGGTCAGATGAGCTGCAATCCTGCTGTCGGAGGAATAGCTAAAGGACAGATTGTCAGAGAGATAGACGCACTTGGCGGGCAAATGGGTATTGTTACTGACCGTTCTGCTATTCAGTTTCGCATGCTCAACCGTAGCAAGGGGCCCGCAATGTGGTCTCCCCGTTCTCAAAGCGACAGAAAACGTTTTATTGAAGAATGGGTAAAGGTATTGTCCTCCACCAATAATCTTGAACTTTGGCAAGATGTAGTTACCGAATTGATTATCAAAGATAATCAAGTATGTGGAGTTAAAACGGCACTTGGAATAGAAATGCACGCTCAGGCTGTTATTCTCACCAATGGTACATTTTTAAATGGCCTATTGCACTTTGGCAAAGCACAAATAAAAGGAGGCCGGATTAGCGAACCTGCATCGTACGGGATAACGGAACAATTAGTACAACTTGGTTTTCACTCAGCCCGAATGAAAACAGGAACTCCTGCTCGAATAGATAGACGCTCAATAGACTTTTCCAAACTGACTATACAGCCCGGAGACAGTGAAGCGTATCATTTCTCTTATCTTCCGGATGTGAAGCGACAACTCAAACAAATGCCTTGTTGGATAACATATACCAACTCCGCCACACACAATGTATTACGAAAAGGTCTTCCGGATTCTCCTTTATACAACGGACAAATCAAGAGCATTGGTCCACGTTATTGCCCAAGTATAGAAACTAAAATTATCACTTTTGCAGATAAAGAGCAACACCAAATTTTTCTGGAACCAGAAGGCGTTGACAGTTATGAGTATTATGTAAACGGCTTTTCTTCGTCCTTACCCTGGCAAATTCAATTAGAGGCTCTAAAAACAATCAAAGGATTAGAAAATGTCGTTATGTACCGCCCCGGCTATGCTATCGAATATGACTTCTTTGATCCCACTCAATTATACCCCACCCTGGAAACAAAACAGATTAAGAATCTTTTCTTTGCCGGACAAATCAACGGTACTACCGGCTATGAAGAGGCAGCAGGGCAAGGTTTAGTTGCCGGTGTAAATGCCCACCAAAACATTCATTCTCAACCGCCTTTAATACTACATCGTGACGAGAGTTATATAGGAGTACTGATTGATGATTTGGTACATAAGGGAGTAGATGAACCATATAGGATGTTTACCTCAAGAGCAGAATATCGTATTTTGCTCCGTCAAGACAATGCTGACGCACGTCTTACAGAACGTGCCTATCAAATAGGTCTTGCTTCTAAAGAACGTTATGATTTATATACTACAAAAAAAGAAGCAGAGAAAGCCCTACTTCAGTATCTATCTTCCACCCCCGTACGTGCAGATTACATCAACGGCTGGTTGGAACAAATAGGCGAAAGTCCTTTGCAGCACGGCTGCAAATTGGTCGATTTGGTTCTTCGCCCAAAAATAAGCATTGAGACTTTAGCAGAACAGGTTCCGAATTTGAAAGAAATAATATCCACATTCGGCAATCGGAAATATGAAATTGTAGAAAGCACCGAAATAAATATCAAATACAACGGATATATTGAACGCGAACGTTTAAGTGCCGATAAATTACATCGATTAGACAGCATTCACCTACCACAGGATTTTGATTACCAATCCATTCAGTCCCTATCCACAGAAGCACGCCAAAAACTATCGCGTATCCGTCCCAACAGCATAGGCTCTGCCAGCAGAATACCCGGTGTCAGTCCCAACGACATCAGTGTTTTATTGGTTTTGTTGGGCAGGTAAAAACACCTTACAGAGGAAGGTTCCACGTGGAACAATAATGACAAAAATATCAGAACATATTAAAAACATCTTGGTAGGTTTACCGGAAACTCCGGGTGTGTATCAGTACTTGGACAAAGACGGAATGATAATCTACGTCGGAAAGGCCAAGAACCTTAAACGTCGGGTAAGCAGTTATTTCCAAAAAGAACACGAGTGGCAAAAAACACGCCAGTTAGTTAGGAATATTGCCGACATTAAATATGTGATGGTAAATAATGAACAAGATGCTTTTTTATTAGAAAACAATCTTATTAAGCAGTATCAACCTCACTATAATATACTATTAAAGGACGGAAAGTCATACCCAAGTATTTGTATAACCCGTGAGCCTTTTCCTCGTATTTATAAAACACGCAAGATAATCCGTGAAATAGGAGATTATTACGGACCTTATTCTTTTGGAAATACTGTAGATTTGGTGTTGGAGTTAATACATAAACTCTACCCTATTCGCACATGCACATTGGCTCTTACTCCTGATAACGTCTCTGTCGGTAAGTATCGGGTATGTTTAAAATACCATCTAAAAAACTGTTGCGGTATCTGTGCGGGTTGTATCGTATCGGACAAATATACGGAGTATATTGATTCGGCACGCAAAATTATTCGGGGAGATGCAAAAACTATTCGTGTTCAATTAGAACAACAAATGGAAATTGCAGCTAAACAGATGAAATATGAAGAGGCTGCTGACCTAAAGGAAAAATTGGATTTAATAGATAAATTCTGCTCAAAAACAATCATAAGCAATACTCATATCGGACAAATGGACGTATTTGGTTACGATGAACAGGACCAAAATGTATATATCTCAATGCTTCACATTCAAAACGGAAGCATAGTACAGGGGCAAACCATTGAGTATAAAAAACAACTGAATGAACCTCGAGAAGAACTTTTGGCATTCGGTATGATGGAATTAAGAGAACGTTTGGGCAGTATAACCAAAGATGTTGTTGTTCCATTTATTCCCGATGAATACGATGAGAATATGCATGTCCATTTAGCCTTTTCAGGAGATAAAAAGAAGCTACTTGATTTGGCAATGCATAATGTTCAGCAATATAAATTGGATAGACTTAAACAAACAGATAAATTAAATCCGGACCAACGTTCTATGCGAATTCTAACCGCATTACAACAGTATTTAGGATTACAAAAAATACCTTTATTTATCGATAGCTTTGATAATTCGTCCATTCAGGGATCAGATGCTGTTGCAGCATGTGTTGTCTTTAAAAAAGCCAAACCCAGTAAACAGGATTACAAACGCTTCAAAATAAAAACTATAGTCGGACAAGATGATTACGCCTCTATGCGTGAAATTGTGCGACGTCGTTACCAAGATATTCTCGATGAACAGGGCGTTTTACCGGATTTAATATTAGCAGATGGCGGTGTAGGTCAGGTACATGCTATACGAGAGGTAATAGAGCAACAACTTGGACTGTCTATTCCGGTAGCAGGACTAAAAAAAGATAACAAGCACCGAACAAATACACTGGTATTTGGAGACCCCATTCAAGAAGTTAGTCTTCCTGTTACTGATGAAGTCTTTCGTCTATTAGTTCAAATACAAGACGAGGTACATCGTTTTGCTATTTCTTATCATAAAAATAAACGGTCAAAAGGACAAATAAAGTCGGAACTTGATGATATTCAAGGACTTGGACCGGTTACAAAGCAGAAATTACTATCCTATTTTCACTCTGTTCCACGAATTAGAACAGCCACAAAAGACGAACTAATAGAAATCATCGGAAATCATTATGCTTCAATAGTTTACAATCATTTTAGTACCAATTTATCGCGCTGAGAATTTAATATTTTTCAACAACATGACTGACTATTCATTAAAAATCAAAGAAAACGGCATAATTTTTCTACAATCACCAAGTGGAGAATACTTGACGGCTTCGGATTTGATCCGTCACTATCCTTGCTGCCGCGTTATTGCATTCGATGCTCCCATGGGTGCCGGCAAGACTACATTCATTAAACAACTATGTGAAGAATTAGGAACAACAGATATTGTCAACTCACCAACATTCGCTATCGTCAATGTTTATGACACACCAACCGATGGAGAGATATATCATTTTGATTGTTACCGTCTGAAAGATATACGTGAGGCACAAGATTTCGGAGCAGAAGAATATCTGTATTCCGGAAATTTATGCCTTATTGAGTGGCCGGATATTATTGAACCTTTGTTACCCGAAGACACCTTGTATGTACATATCCGCGTACAAGAAAACGGAGACAGATTATTAACCATAGAAGATTAAGATGCATAGATTACAACTATACATATTAAATTGTTTGATAATAATCCTGATATTATTTCCATGTTACGCAAGTGCCGAAAACGTGGAACACGAGAATATTCTAAAAGTACAATACGGTGGAGAGTGGCGGCAAGACCAATACCTCACTCCCCTACTCTATAAAGGTATGATGGTAGGAATAGGCAACGAGTGGTGGCAGCCTTTTAGACAAGATACACGTTTAGGTAAAACAGGCAAATTGGAACACTGGAAACATATCGGACAACTGAACTTAAAGTTTGATTGGACTCATAATCCAGTGAAAACCAATATAATATATGCCTTAAATATAGATGCCGGTTGGGGCGCATATTATGAATGGTGTTGGCAAGATGTAGGAGTTAAAATTTTTCTTGGTCCATATTTAGATTGCAACAATACAATCAAATACCATTCAATAAATGTCAACAAACCGGTTTCTCTGGATTTGACTACCAATGTGCAAGCCATGACCGGAGTTAGTTATTCGTTTAAAGGAAAAAAGACATCGTACCGGTTGCGCTATCTGATACGTTTTAATCTTTTAGGGGTAGATTTTATGCCTGACTATTGGCAGTCTTACTACGAACTGACAAAAAAAGTCCGTGGTCAAATACGTTGTGCCGGTATGTGGAATCACCGAACGTTGCACCATGAACTGACTTTGGACCTGCAATTTCCCCACTCCACTTGGCGTGTTGGTATCTGTCATGAATACGATGAATACGGACAGAAAGATATGATGTTCTCAAACGAATGCGTTTCTGCCATTGTTGGTACGTGTTTTCATTATAAATTAAACCCTCACAAGAACTTTACCATTTTTTAATTGATGTTACGAAATTTTATACATATTGTTGGTTTGATTTTGCTTTTATCTTCCTGCACACATCGTTTTGATGGTGTGGAAGACAACACGCCTGTGGGCAATATGGAGTGTTTGTGGAAGACATTAGATGATAAATACTGTTTCTTTGAGGAAAAAGGAATAGATTGGCAAGACATTCATAATCAATATCTTCCGGCTGTTCAGCAGTTAAAAGGAAGTGATTATTTGGGGTTATTTGATACATTGGCATCTATGATAAATGTACTGAATGACGGGCATGTCAATTTATATTCACCTTTTGATATTTCCACATGCAAGACGTGGTATGAAAATGATTCCGTTAATTTCGATTGGGACGTTATAAAAAAAGACTATTTAAGGGATTACCGAACGGCAGGCGGAGCCTACTACAACACGCTGGGCAACGGCTCGGTCGGTTATGTGTATATTTCTGATTTTGAGACTCCTATCTCTGCCAATAATATGTTTTATATCTTGAAGTATTTTAGTCATTGTAGTGGCTTGATTATAGATGTACGCAACAACGGAGGAGGGAATATGGATTATGCCTATCAATTAGCGGCATCATTCTTTGAAGGAAGTCAAACAGTAGGGTATTGGCAACATAAAAACGGACGAGGACATGAGTCTTTTTCATCGTTGAAAGAGCAACGTTTAGACAAAAATATTATGCCTTCCACGTGGTTGCGTCCGGTGGTAGTTTTATGCAATCGAAAGACCTATTCTGCTGCCAATTTCTTTGTCAGTATTATGCGTTATGCCCATAATACACATATCGTAGGTGGCAGAAGTGGTGGGGGTGGAGGAATGCCCATGAGTTATGAGTTGCCCAACGGCTGGATGTTGCGATTCTCCAGCATCCGTATGTTTGATAAAGACAAAAAAAGTATTGAACCGGGCATTGAACCTAATGAGTGGGTTAATGATAATTCTCTCACCCAACAAGATGAGATAATAGAAGCCGGCATTCGATGGATAAATAAGCAATAATATGATACAAGTTAATGATTTACACAAAAGTTTCGGTACATTGCATGTGTTAAGAGGAATCAATCTGCAAGTAAACCAAGGAGAGATTGTGGCTATTTTAGGACGAAGCGGAGCCGGAAAAACCACTCTGTTACAGATTATCGGTACGTTAGATCGGCCGGACAGCGGGCAAGTGATTATAGACGGACAAGATGTATTCACTTTACCCGAAAAGAAGCTCTCTGCTTTCCGAAATCAGCATATCGGTTTTATTTTCCAGCAGCACCAATTATTGCCTGAATTTACGGCTTTAGAGAATGTGATGATGCCCGGTTTGATAGCACGAATGAACGACAAAGAAATCCGTTATCGTGCTACTGAATTGCTATCCCAATTGGGATTGCAAGACCGTCTTCATCATAAACCTGCCGAACTTTCCGGTGGTGAACAACAGCGGGTGGCGGCAGCACGAGCCATGTTATTAAAGCCGGCTGTCATCTTGGCAGATGAACCAAGCGGCAGTTTGGACGAGCAAAACAAAAAAGATTTACACTCCCTGCTGCTCAATATGCGGGAAAAATATGGCCAAACCATTATTTTGGTTACTCATGACCAAGAATTAGCTCAAATATGTGATCGTCAATTATTTATACAAGATGGAAAAATTTAGAAACAGTATCAGTTATTGGATAGTAGGCGTGGTTTGTCTGATTATGTCCGGATGCACGTCCAAACGCTCTTATTTTCCAAGAAATATGGAGGAACAACACATTGACATCGTTCGGTTTGACCGGGCTTTGATGAATGTTTCCAATGATTCTTCGCTGCAAGATGTTAGGTGTTTATATGATGAATATGAAATGTTTATGCCTGTTTTTGCAGAAAATATCCTTGGCATTTCAGCCGAAGATACATTTTATCTTGCTGAAGCCTTGCCACAATTCTTGAATGACACTTTGTATGGCTTTGCCGAGACGAATGCTGAAGTGCGTAAACAATATGAGCATATCGACGATTTGCAGAAGCAACTTGATGAGGCTTTTACACGTATTCATTTCCTATACAGCGATTTACCATTGCCAACTATTTATTTCTTTATTTCCGGATTTAATGCATCTATTCTGTTTGTTGAAGATGATTTGGCAGTAGGAACAGACATGTATTTGGGCGAAGATTGGAAATACTACAATCGAGTGGTGTATGAATACCAAAAGCACAACATGCGAAAAGAGTGTATTCCTATTGACGTGGTCAGTGCCTATTTATTCAGAAATCTACCTTATACATCTACCAAAAACCGGTTGTTGGAGAATATGATTTATCGTGGAAAAATCATGTATTTACTGGCACAATTACTGCCCGACTATCCTGACTATGAGATTATGGGATATACTCAAGAGCAATGGGTGTGGTGCAAGGATAATGAATTGGCAATTTGGAACACCATTATGGATAAGCGTGATTTATTCAAAACCGAGAGTATGATTTTAACCTCCTATTTGAACGATGGTCCGTTCACATCAGAGATTTCGCAAAAATCGCCGGGTAGGGTAGGCACATGGATTGGTTGGCAGATTACTCAATCATATATGGAACATAATCAGGACGTTACGTTACAACAATTGATTGAGAATGGTGATGCCCAAATGATTTTGGAAAATAGTTTTTATAAACCATAGTATATGAAAGTCATTCGAATTATATCCATCCTTGTTGCCGTGATGGGTTTGGTACATATCGTGGCAACTTTTTCTCCCTTAATTGGCGGTAAATTGGTTAACTTGGACCCAGGCACTTATCATGCAATGATTTACATGAGTTTGATGTGTGGTTTATTGCTTATTGTTTTAGGCGGATATATCACTTGGGTGATAGCCAAGGTGGCTGAATCCCCTATTTTGAAACCGACATTACAAATAGCAGCGGCACTTCTACTTATAGATGGAGTAGCTGCCGTGTGCTTCATGCCACATAATCCGTTTGCGTGGACCATATTTATCCTAAATGGAATAGTCGGGTGCTATTCTTTGTTTTGCAAGAGTAGATAATATGTAGATAAATTTACAGATAGAAAACTTAGAAAGAAAAAAATAACTACAAAAATCATAAATTATTTGCGTATGTAAAAAAAAAGCAGTAATTTTGCACATTCATTGGTAAAAACACTATACTTATGCTGAAAAACATTCTCGCTATTACGGGTAAACCCGGGTTGTACAAGTTAATCAATCACGGCAATAACATGCTTATCGTGGAGTCCTTAATTGACGGCAAACGTATGCCTACTTACGGTCGTGACAAGATAATTTCTTTGGGCGATATATCTATGTTCACGACGGATGAAGACATGCCTTTGAGCGAAGTGTTAACCAAACTGGGTGAAAAAGAAGGGCTCAAAGTTGCCTCTATTGATGCCAAGAAAGCCGACAATGACGCACTGCGTGCTTATTTTGCCTCTTTTGTGCCTAATTACGATTCTGACCGCGTGTATCCAAGTGATATTCGCAAATTGGTATTATGGTACAATATTCTCATTAATGCCGGTATTACGGATTTCAGCGCAGAAGAGAACGACGAAACAGCGGAAGAAGCTCCTAAACCGGAAGAAAAGAAAATGGCAGTCAAGAAACCGGCAGCCAAATCTCAAGTAAAAACCCAAAAAGCAGCAGGCAAATCAGCTGCTAAAACGGGTGTTGGTGCTAAAAAAGGATAATATAACAAGCGATATTTGGTTCTAAATGAACTAATCAATACAATAGAATCGGTAGCCCCGTTGAAGTGGCAAGAGGCGTGGGACAATTCGGGACTGCAGGTGGGTGATCGTAATGCTGACATTGATGCCGCATTATTGACAACGGATGTTACGGAATCTGTTGTCGATGAGGCTATTAGGTTGCATTGCGGTCTTATTGTATCCCATCATCCGTTGTTATTTTTCGGTTTAAAAAACATCACGGGAGATACTCCACAACAACGCATTGTTGAAAAAGCTATTCGAAACAACATAGCTATTTATTCCTCCCACACCGCAATGGACTCGTATCTGCATGGCGTAAGTGGACGAATAGCAGAGAAAATAGGTCTGACGGATGTTAAAATACTGAACCCCGTAGATGAGCAACACGGATTGGGTGTTATTGGGCAACTACCTGAGCCTGTGCCCTTTATGGATTTACTGGCTCATATCAAGAAGACATTTCAAACTACCTATATACGTTATATAGCCCCATTGTCCGTTTCTGTTCAAACCATCGCCCTTTGCGGCGGTGCCGGTGCCGAATTTGCAGAACAGGCTCTGCAACAAGGAGCCGACGTGTACATCACAGCCGACTGTAAATACCACGAATTTGTAGATTTAAACGGTCGTATCGGACTAATAGATATAGACCATTGGATAAGTGAGCATTTCACGCGAGATATATTCAGGGAATTGCTGGAGAAACAGATTAAAACATATATTAGTCAAGAAGACAAAACACCAATAAAAATATTTTAATTATGGCAAAGAAAGAAGAAAAAGAACTGACCGTAGAGGAAAAATTAAAAGCCCTCTTTGAGTTGCAACAAGTTGATTCTAAGATTGATGAGTTGCGTATTCTGACCGGCGAACTGCCGCAGGAAGTAAAGGACATGAGTGACGAGTTGGAAGGCTTGAAAACCCGTCAACAGAACATTGAAGCGGAGATAAAAGAGTGTGAAACACAAATCTCTGACCATAATGTCCGTATCAGCAATGCCAATGCCGCTATTGCACGTTACAAAGAACAACAAGATAATGTCCGCAATAACCGTGAATTTGACAATTTAACCAAAGAAATTGAGTATCAAGAGTTGGATATCGAGCTCAGTCAAAAGAAAATTCGTCAATATACTGCCGACCTGGAAGCACGCAAAGAAGACAAAATCAAGACGGCAGAGGCTATCAAGGACAAATCTATTGACTTGGAGCAGAAACGCGGTGAATTAGAGAGTATTATGGCTGAAACAAAGGCTGAAACAGAAGCTCTTATACTGCGTGCCGGCGATTTGGAGAAGAAAATCGAAAGCCGTCTGCTGGAGGCCTTCAAACGTATTCGCAAGAACGCCCACAACGGTTTGGCAGTCGTTAAAGTTGAGCGTGACAGTTGCGGCGGTTGCCACAGCAAAATACCAGCACAAAAACAGCTGGATATTCGCCAACGCAAGAAAATCATCGTTTGCGAGTTCTGCGGCCGTATCCTCGTTGATCCGGATATGGAACAGGAAATGGCAAAGAAAAAGAAATAAGTCGTTTCGGCTGTTTTACACAGAGCATCGATTGAAAAATCGGTGCTTTTTTGTATCGGCTGCAAAGAAAAAACACAACAAAATTTGCATATATCAAAAATTCTTTGTACTTTTGCGTCGCAAAACGCAAAATACGATAATTATGAGTGCAACAATTTCAATGACATACGATGTCAGTAATGTGAATGCGACGAATATGTTGCGAATGTTATTTGCATCAGGACTCTTTCAGTTAAAAGATGATAAAGAGTGGTCAAAAGAGGAAGAAAAAGAGGCGTTTCTCTTTACATCTCGTCTTAATTCAGCAAACATATTAGCCAAGCACGTATGAAATATCACCAAGGAGACATTGTGGAAGTGAATTTTCTCTTCCCAAATGGTGTGCAAAAACCGCACCCAGCATTGATTGTGTCAAATGATGAATTGTATGAAAATGAAGAATTCTTTTATCTTTGTTTAATTTCATCCAAGAATTATAATTCACAATATTCATTTGCCATTACAGATAATATGGTTTCTTGTCCATTTGACAAGCCAAGTTTTGTTAAATGTCAACTGATAACTGGTTATACAGAGCGTGATGTTGTTAGAAAAATAAGCACAATGAAATCGGAGTTTTGCACTCAAGTGATTGATAAAGTGATTAGTAGTATTTTTTAATTGACAAATTAAAGCAAGGAAAAAGAAAACTAACCTCTCCCGCAGGGCATGACCCTGCAAAGACATAGTAAAAAATAGCGTTGTAAGCCCAACTTGGTTTTCTGAAATCTCGACAGTTTCAAAAAATCACTAAATCATTCAAGTACGGTTTTGCACGCTCGCGCTTTTCGCGTGAGTTTTTGTGCGTACATTTGAATGATTTAGGTAGTCGAGGACCTCAGAAAATCAGATGAAGCGAGCGAGAGCCCACGCTTTTTTGTTGTGTATATGTAAGTATAAAATAAACGGAGAATGCCGAAAGCCGAATAATAAAGTGGAGGCAAAAAAACAAATAAACAACAATGAAAAAATTATCTATTTTAACTCTCGTAGCTATTTTATGCTGTATGACCTCTTGTGAAAAAAAAGACGGTGCCGATTCGTTTAATTCAAAAAACGTTGTCACGATTATGAATGAAATGATAGGTCTTTCTGCTGATGAAGTATCTGACAAAATTCGCAGTTATGGGTTTAACGAAGTGTATGACGCAGAAGTGTGGTCGGGGGATGGTAAAATGTTGTATGAGTATGATTTTACCTCTTTAGATTCCAAAAATAATTATTTGTTTTTTATCGCAAATAAAAACAACGTAGTTTTTTGTATAACTTATGGATCTTATTTCAGTTCTAATAAGAAGGAGGCAGATAAAATACTATTAGCATGGGTCAATCAATTGGGAATATCTTATAAATCACGTGTCAATCATTTATACTCGTTTGATTATGGATATTCGGAGTATAACGAAGAATACACCTACAATATCGATAGTTTGTCCGTCGCTTTAGCCAATCATCCCCATAGACTTTATCGAATAGAATATAGTGGCACATACGGAAAAATTACAATGGGAGAGTTTGAATATTGTAAAGATATGTCTCCTAAGTTTGTGATACCGATACCTGGGAGTTACACTTGGAGTTTAGAAGAATCTGATAAGATCCAGTATAGCCAAGCAATAGATTCGTATTATATTGAGATGTGGAATGACAGTTTGAGATATATGTAAATTAAAAGCAACAGATTTATGAAAAAATTAACTATTTTAGTCATTGCAGCCATTCTGTGTTGCATGATTTCTTGTGAAAATGAAGATGGTGTGAATTCAGTTGGTTCTAAGAATAATCCCGAATTTGTAGAAGCAGTAGATCTTGGATTATCCGTTAAATGGGCTTCCTGCAATGTTGGTGCCACTAAACCGGAAGAATATGGCGACTACTTTGCATGGGGTGAAACAAGTCCAAAAGCCACATACAATTGGAGAACATACAAGTATTGCAAAGGTAGTAATAACACGTTGACGAAATACTGCACGGATAGTTATTATGGTACAGTGGATAACAAGACCACTCTTGACCCGGAGGACGATGCTGCTCATGTTAATTGGGGTGGTGCTTGGCGTATGCCTACAAGGGCAGAACAAAACGAATTGCTAAATAACTGTACGTGGACAAAGACAACCCAAAACGGAGTAAAAGGTTACATTGTATCAAGCAAGAAGAATAGTCATTCTATCTTTTTGCCTGCTTCTAGCTGCTGCGATGATACATCGCTCAACTTTGTTAATTCCTACACCAGCTACTATTGGTCCTCAACGCTCGGCTTCGGCAACTCGAAAGGCGCATATTTCTTCAGCATCAGTATGAGTCCAAATAGATATAATGGATCTGGTTATGGCATCGATCGTGTTTGTGGTTTGTCTGTGCGCCCTGTCTGCCCGTAACATAGTATATTCAATGAGTCAATATGGAAAAACCGAACCGCCTAAAAGGAAGTAGGACAAAAAATTAACAACAAACAACAATGAAAAAATTATCTATTTTAGCCATTGCAGCCATTCTGTGCTGCTTGATTTCTTGTAAAAATGAAGACAGCACAAGTTCATTCAATCCAAAGAGCGCAGTTACAATCCTTGACCAGATTATGGATTTAACTACGAATGAGGCAATTAACAAAATTAAAAAATCAGGATTGTCTCTATGGCAAGAATTTCCCGAGTATGGGACATACTATTTTGCGAATAAATCCCAAAACCAAATAATTTTTATAGAGAGTAAAAATGGAAAAGTTATAGAGGCGGCATTTGGAGAAGATGAGGTTTCCAAAGAAAAAGCAAATAGTGTTATGAAATCTTGGATAAATCAAATTGGCAAATGCTATGAAGGAGAACATAAATTTGAATTTGAAGAGGTGAGTAACCAAAGTACCACATCTACTTCTTATAGCAGAATAGAAGAAGTTATGGAATCGGCATCCTATTTGTTTACGGTGAATTACATCGGTGGTATCCGTGTTCAAATACATGCAGAGCCAGACTCCGAAGAAGCATACGAAGCTAAAACGTATGACTATTATAACATAAATATGAGCAGAGATATTTATCAATAAGGGTATACTGCTAAATTCTTAACAATCGTCAGTTTTGAGGTCAGCGAACTGTGAGTATAGGATGAGTATAGGATGAGTATAGGATGAAATGGGCGAAGTGCAACGCGCATTTCGCCCATTAATCTTAAAAATAGTAAGTTATTCCAAAAAAAAACACGAGAATAGCACATTCTGTGTCTAATCCGCCACCGCCATTTATAAAGTTGGTCATGACCAACTTAGCTAGGGGGACATTTATAGTTTATAGGACGGCGCCGTGTCGCCTATGGCTTAGAATTATGAGTTAAGAATTTTGAATTAAGAGAAAGGCGCAAGCACCTATAGGTTAGAGGATAGTAGTAGCATCTTATGTTGATGTTATGTTATAAACCCTAAAAAGCATATCGGGAAGAACGCCGGTAAAAACTACCCGACAAGACATTGTGATTAAAACAATTTGGCATCGGTTTGCTCCGACGAATATTAAAAGTCAGATAAAAATACATTTTTCTCCCAAAATATTTGGTCAATTCGAAAAAAAACAGTATCTTTGCACTCAAATTTGAACATTTTGTGTTCAAGATTTGAACATTTTGTAGTTATAATTTGAGTGTTTTGTTATGTTTGTACGCAGTATTAGCAGTGTCTTTGAACAACGAATTCAAGAAAAACGAGGGAAAATACAAGTTCTTATTGGTCCTCGTCAGGTTGGTAAGTCAACTATGGTGAGTCAAGTATTAGACAAAACCTCTATACCTTATACATTAGCCAAGGCGGATGATGTACAAAAAGATGACCGAGAATGGATTCATAAAACATGGGAATCGGCACGCGCCCAACTACGCGTAAAGGGGGAAAGCGCACACTTACTCGTAATAGACGAAATACAGAAGATTAACAATTGGAGTGAAGCCGTTAAAGCAGAATGGGATTGGGATACACAAAATAAGATTGAATTACGGGTAGTGTTATTGGGATCGTCGCGTCTTATGATTCAGTCGGGATTAACGGAAAGTCTTGCCGGGCGTTTTGAGTTAATTAGGATGGGACACTGGACCTACCAAGAGATGAAAACGGCTTTTGGTTTTTCTTTGGAAGAATATATTTATTTCGGAGGGTATCCGGGTGCTGCCGAGTATATTCACGATGAAAAACGCTGGAAGCGTTATATGAAGGATAGTATTATTACTCCTGCTATCGAACAAGACGCATTACAAACAAGTAGAATCTATAAACCGTCCTTATTAAAACAACTCTTTACTTTAGGATGTCAATATTCCGCCCAAGAACTCTCGCTTACCAAAATGGTTGGGCAGTTACAAGATGCAGGCAACGTAACCACATTAGCCGATTATCTCAATTTACTCAGCCAATGTCAATTGCTAACCGGTTTACAGAAATATGCTAATTCGGCTGTCCGAAAATACAACTCTGTTCCTAAACTGGCAGTTTATAATAATGCCCTACTTTCGGCATGGCAACGTAAGACTTTTCAAGAGATTCAGTTAGACCCACAACAGTGGGGTAAATGGATAGAATCGGCTGTTGGTGCCTATCTTGTTTCCCAAGCAGAAGAACAGGATTATCAAGTGTATTACTGGCGTGAGCGTAGTGATGAAGTTGATTATATTGTAATGGCAGATAATGAGTGTATCGCTTTGGAAGTCAAATCGGGACGACGCCACATGAATAGCGGATTAAATGTATTTGCTCAAACTTTTCATCCTGTACACTCCTACGTGATAGGAACAGGAGGAATATCCTTTGAAGATTTCTTTCAAATGCCCGTGGAGCAGTTGTTTTAATAAAAAATCTATTACTGGCGTATGACATACGATTTGTTTGGAGTACGATTTAGGAAGTTCCGCCAATGTGGCAGGTATCAAAAAAGCACTAAAAAATAAAGAACTGATAGATACCATCGAAACAAAACTGCAAATAGCAGATCCTATTTTGCAGCACTGGCTTCGTGCTAACTTATTTAATTAAAGTCCCTTTGGAGAACCTCAAACTTACAGCCACTTCTTCCACTTGAAAATTCCCAAGACAGCGAGGGTGAATATAAGCATAAACCCGATAGCGAACAGGTAACCGTGCTGCCAATGCAATTCGGGCATGAAATCAAAGTTCATACCATACATACTGGCAACCAAAGTTGGCGGCAGGAAAATAACATTCACCACGGTGAAAATCTTGATAATCTTATTCTGTTCGATATTAACCAAACCAAGGAACGTATCCTGCAGGTAGTCCAAACGGTCAAAACCAAATCGCGTATAGTCAAACAGTGAATTGATATCCTTGATAATCATGGTCAGACGCGGTTGTAACTCCTGCGGGAAGAAATCGCACTTCAAGAAATTGGAAATCACCCGTTGTTTATCCATTATATTTTGACGGATAACGGTCACTTTTTCCTGCAAGTCCTTAATCTGTATTAATACCTCTTCATCAACATGATCAGAAGCATTGATTTCCTGACTTAATTTGGTAATAAGATCTGTGGTGTCCTCAATCAAGTCGGCATCTTTCTCTACACGAGTCTCCATCAAGGCAACCAACACATGATAGCCGGTGGGGAAAGAGCGTGCAGCCACAAGCATTTTCTTGACCGTCTCTACAAATGATTGTAACTCAACATCACGAGTGGTGACCAATATATTGTTTTTCAAAACAAAGTTGACGGGCTCTATTTCAAAATCATCTTTCAAGAAGTTGGAGTTGGCAACAATCGAGTCGTCCGTCTGAATATAACGACTGGACATCTCAATTTCTTCCATTTCCTCGTCTTCCTGAATATCGATTTTAAGGAAACCTTCCAAAGTGTCCTCTGTTTTGTCTGATACATCTAACAGGTCTATCCAAACAATGTCTTTTTTATCTATTTCTTTTAAGACACTGATGGTCTTGCCTACTTTTATTTTGTCGTTGTCTTTGTAATATATTTTCAGTTCTGACATAGCTTTCTCAAATTTTGAATTTTGAATTTTGAATTATGAGCGTCAACTCAATAAATTCTTCTACTGACAGCTGTTCTGGGCGGCGCGTAAATATATTCTCTTCGAGGATAGGATTACCTTTTCCAACCAGCTGTTGAAGAGAATTACGCATCTGCTTTCGGCGTTGATTGAAGGCTGTTTTTACAACTGTTTTGAATAGTTGTTCATCACACCCTAATTCCGTCCGCTTGTTGCGCGTCATGCGTATCACCGCTGACTTGACCTTCGGAGGAGGTGCGAACACATATTCCGGAACGGTCTCCAAATATTCTATATCATACCAAGCTTGCAGCAAAACAGATAATATACCGTATGCTTTTTTGCCCGGACCACTCGCCAAACGTTCAGCTACTTCCTTTTGAATCATGCCTGAGCAAACGGGAATACAATCTTTATAATCCAACACCTTAAAGAATATCTGAGAAGATATATTATAAGGATAATTACCTATAACACTAAATTCTCCTTCAGGATAAAGACTGTTCAAATCTAACTTTAAAAAATCCCCTTCAATCAAATTTAATTCGGGATACCACTCCTGCAAATAGCGAACAGACTCATTGTCCAATTCAACGGCAGTGAGGTCTATATCAGAATTTTGTAGTAGGAACTGAGTCAATACTCCCATGCCGGGTCCTATTTCCAGAACTCGACCGGCTGGGGCTGTTTCAGCAATTCGACGGGCGACGCCCAAGTCTTTCAAGAAGTGCTGACCCAACGATTTTTTGGCTCGTACTTGTTGCATTATTAGGGTGATAGTCGTCCATTACTAATTGATAGTTAATAATTGATAATTGATATTTTTTCGTGCAAAAGTTGTATATTTATTGTTTATTTCAAATATATTTTGTACCTTTGCACCCAAAATCGGCTGCAAAGTTACAGAAAAAAATTTAATTTACCAAACTTTATGCAAAAATTCGCCCAATTTATCGATAAAATAATTGATTTTTTCTATCAACCCTTCCAAAAACTTGTATCAAGGGAAATTTTTTGCTATGGCATGTGCGGAGGTGGTAATACGGTGCTTGATTGGGTGCTATATTTTGTTTTCTATAATTTTATAATAGGTCATAATTTAGTTTATGTAGGTTCTATCTGCCTTACCCCACATATTGCTACACTATGCGTAGTTTTTCCTATTACTCTGTTTACAGGATTTTGGCTGAATAAATATGTCACTTTTATTCATTCATCACTTAATAGTATAAAACAACTGATAAGATATCTTTCGGTAGTAGCACTAAATTTGGCTATCAATTATTTTGGACTAAAACTTTGTGTAGAAATTTGGAGTTGGTATCCTACACCCAGTAAAATATTTATTACATGTATAACGGCTATTATTAGTTTCTTTTGTCAAAAGTACTTTACTTTCAAACAGTAATAAAAGTTATCAATAAAGTTTTCAACATATATTTTTCTACATTGTTAATATCGTTGATAAGCGGCAGTTATAAAAATTATCAAAACATTTTTAACAACTACAATATGTTAATTATGGTTTAATTAGTAAGTGATTATAAACTTTTTTAACATTATCAACATATTAATATAAACAAAGAAATTTATAAATCTATAATTTTTGTATATATGTCTTCCAAGTTTGCGTTAGTCACAGGTGCCAGTTCAGGAATGGGATTTTGTTATGCTCAGTCTTTGGCTAAAAAAGGATATAATCTTCTTATGGTCAGCAATGAGGAGACTATTCATAATAAAGCACAAGAAATAGGAACTGCATATCCTTATTTAAAGATTCTATCTTTAATAATGGATTTAGGTACACCTGCTGCTGCAAAAGATTTATATAATTATTGTGTGGAACATCAATTAGAGGTGGAGGTCCTTATAAATAACGCAGGCGTGTACCATGATTGTGATTTTTTAGATGATTCTCAGGCTTTTAATGAACTTATTTTATATCTTCATGTTATCACGCCTGCTATGCTGACGTATTATTTTGCCAAAGAAATGGTAGAAAGACACAAAGGATATATTCTTAATATGTGTTCCATTACGGATCGGATAGCAGTTCAACGGTTAGGAACTTATGGGGCTACTAAGGCTTTTTTAAGTGCCCACACGCGTTCTATTCATATTGAATTAAAAAACAAGGGTGTTTTTGTTACGTCTGTCCGTCCGGGAGCAGTAGATACAGGTTTATATTCTATATCTTCTTTTGCAACCAAGATAGGTAAATTTTTCGGTTATATCGTTACTCCTGAATATTTGGTTAAACGTGCTCTTCATGGTCTTTTCCGCGGTCGAGCTACGGTGTCAGTGCCATACGTGTGGAATGCTGTTCTTTTATTTTTTGTAGCACTTATTCCAACTTGCTTACTTCGTCTTATTCGTCGTTGGCATCTATTTTAACATAGTTAATTCACGTTTCGTTCAGAGTTCGTTCACCCTTCGTTCAGTTTTTTTGCGAGTTTTTAAGTTGAAAGTTGTAAAAAAATTTGCGTATTTCAAAAAAAAGCAGTACCTTTGCACCCGAATTCCGATTCAAAGTGCCTAAGAAGCACGCCGCGGTGGTGGAATCGGTAGACACGAAGGACTTAAAATCCTTTGGCCAGTGATGGCTGTGCGGGTTCAAGTCCCGCCCGCGGTACTTCCCCCAAAATTACATAAATAACATTAGTAAGCCATAGACTATGGCTCCTATTACGGCTGAAATAGGAATGGTTATTATCCATGCCGTAATAAGTTCTTTGCTGACACCCCAACGCACAGCACTCAAGCGCTTTACGGCTCCGACACCCATGATGGAACCGGAAATAACATGCGTGGTGGATACGGGGATACCCAAGTTTTGTGTGATAAAAAGTGTGACGGCTCCTGCTGCTTGCGAGCAAAACCCTTCATAAGGAGATATTTTGGTAATCTTATTCCCCATTGTTTTAATTATTTTCCACCCTCCGGACATAGTACCAAGGGCAATAGCCGTAATACAAGCCACCGGTATCCACGTTGGTGCTCCTGTAAAATTATGTCCCATTTCTCCTGCATGTGTGATTAAGTCCGGTTGCAGCCAATAGGGCAAATTATCCAATCCGTACTGTGCGCCGAAAGCAGCCAAAGCACAAGCAATAACACCTATTTCTTTTTGACTGTCGTTCAAACCATGAGCAGTGCTCAAGCAGGCGGACGATACCAGTTGAAGACGTTTGGACCACAGGTCCATTTTATGCGGTTTGACTTTTTGGCAGCACCAATATAGTCCCACCGTAATGATATTACCGGCAATGAAACCCAACAGAGGTGCCACGATAATAAACGCACATATTATTCCTACTGTTGCCCAATGAACAGCCATAAACCCTTTTGCACAAATAGCGGCTCCCACGAGTCCGCCAATCAGAGTGTGTGAGGACGAACTTGGAATACCTTTCCACCACGTAATCAAACTCCATACGATGGCAGCACTCAAACCTCCAATAATAATGGGGAGGCTCACCCATTCGCTTTCCACTACTTTTTGAACCGTATTGGCGATATTGAACCCTAACAAGTATTCGGCTGCAAAGAATGCTACAAAATTAAAAAAGGCTGCCCAAACAACCGCCACAAAAGGTTTTAACACTTTGGTTGATACCACTGTGGCTATCGAATTGGCAGAATCATGAAAACCATTGATAAAATCAAACGCAATGGCTAAAACGATTATTGTAATTAAGTAATTCATAATGTTGCTTGGTTGTTCGACTAAGCATATTTGGCGATGATAGTCATCAATGTTTTGCCGACATGGTTTGCCATATCGGTAGCCGACTCCATAGATTGCATAATCTCTTTGCCCTTGATTAGTTCTTTGGTATCAATGTCTGATTCGAAAAGTTCTTTTACGAAATTATCATATACATCGTCCCCTTCGTGCTCCAAATCGTGCAGTTTGGCAGCCTGTTCGCGCGCCATAATTGGTTGTTTGGTCATAATTTTCAGTTCTCCGCAAACGGCATCTATGGCTTTGGCACACTCCAAAATAACCTCCGACATGTGAATAGCTTTTTCCGGCATTTGTTTAGGATTATAGAGCAAAATACGTTTGCTGGCATCGTTGATATAATCCATTACGTCGTCCATATCGCTGCATAACTGATGGACATCTTCCCGGTCAAAAGGTATAACAAACGAATCGCTGGCGGCATCGTATATTTCTACCACAATATGGTCGCAATCCGTTTCAATCGTTTTGATCTTAGTATAGAGTGCTACTCGCTTATCATGGTCTTCGGTTGCAACAAATTCGGTAAATAAATCAGCACCTTCTACCAAATAAGAAGACATCTGCTTGAATTTTGGAAAAAACTTGTCCTCTTTGGGCAACAAAGAGGCAAAAAACGAATTTAGGGACATAATTTTGTTTAGTGAAGTTTACTTTTTTGTTTTTCGTGAGTGCAAAAGTACAAAAAAATTTTGACATATCAAAAAAAAAGTGTAATTTTGCAGCCAAATTAGCAAACTTTAATAAAACAAGTATATTATGTCAAAAGTAACAGTAGTAGGCGCAGGTAACGTAGGTGCTACGTGTGCAAATGTGCTGGCAGTGAAAAAGGTGGCCAGTGAAGTCGTTCTGATTGATATCAAAGAAGGAGTTGCCGAAGGTAAAGCAATGGATATCATGCAAACAGCTCAATTGTTGGGATTTGACACTGTCGTTAAGGGTGTAACCAATGATTATAGCCAAACCGCTAATTCAGATGTAGTGGTTATTACCAGTGGTCTTCCACGTAAGCCCGGTATGACGCGTGAAGAGTTGATTGGTGTGAACGCAGGTATCGTAAAAAGTGTGGCAAGTCAGGTACTGACATACTCTCCCAATGCTATTTTGGTGGTAGTGTCCAATCCTATGGACACAATGGCTTATTTGACACTCAAAGCAACAGGTCTGCCCAAGAATCGTGTTATCGGTATGGGCGGTGCTTTGGACAGCGCACGTTTCAAATACTTCTTGAGCCAGAAGATGGGTGTTAATGCCAACGAAGTGGCAGGTTTCGTTATTGGTGGTCACGGAGATACCACAATGATTCCTGTGGCTCGTTTTGCTACGTACAAAGGTATGCCAGCCACTAATTTCCTGACTGATGATGAAATCGACGAAGTGGTTAAATCAACAATGGTAGGTGGCGCAACACTAACCGGTTTGCTTGGTACCAGTGCTTGGATGGCTCCCGGTGCAAGTGCAGCTTCCGTGGTTGATAGCATTATCAACGACCAAAAGAAAATGATTCCCTGCTCTGCTTATCTGGAGGGCGAATACGGTTGTAACGATATCACCATCGGTGTACCTTGTATCATAGGTCGCAATGGTATCGAAAAAATCATCGAGTTGCCTATTGACGAGAAAGAGAAAGCATTGTTTGCTGCCAGCCAAGCTGCTGTGGCTAAAACGACCGCTATTCTTAAAGAAATCAACGCACTTTAATTATCTTCCGTTGCTGTCCATAAGATAGGAGCAGAAGATTCAAACTTATACACGCGGACCGAGTCAGGAGCCGAATAACAATCGGTAGCCCAATAACCGGTACCGCGTGTTTCATCTAATACATACAAGTAATCATTCCCTGCCGAGTTGAACGGCAGACCAATGTTCTTCGGTATGGTATAGGTGTCGGCATCTGAATTATAGCGGGTAACGTAAATATCCAAACCTCCCAATCCGGACGGGTTATTGGAAGAAAAATATAGTGTTACCCCGTCTGAAAGCCAAAAAGGGCTATTCTGAATGCTGAATGAGTTGACTCGTGCAGGTAAAGTATCTGCTTCGCTCCAATGATTCAGCAAGCGGTATTGCCGAATGATTTTGATGCACGAATCAGCCGGTACGGTATGAGTCCAACGATTGCCAAACTGATTTTTATAGCCGAAAAAAATACTGTCTTGAATCAGCGTTCCGGCTTCATCACTCAGGTCATACACTTTTAGCACGTCACTTTTGGCCACATCAAAAGAATCCAAAAAAGTCACATCGGCAGAGTGTTTCATCAAGTTTTGGATACGTTCTGCCAATTTAATTTGATTGAGTACGTAATCTTTTCGGTCTGTATCAGGCTTAACGGTCAAATACTGTTGATATTCATTGATTGCTTCTTCCATCCGGTGGGTCTTAAAGTAACATTCCGCCAAAAAGAAATGTTTTAACTTGTACTTATTCCCGGCACGGTGAAAATAAGTAATAGCGGTATTAAAATCACCGGTCTCTTGCGCGCACCGCGCGTAACGGTAGAGGTATAAAGGAGATTTACTATTTTGTTTCAGAAGATTCTCATAACTGAGCATAGCAGTTGCATAGTCCCCATCTAAGAACTGTTGATCTGCCATTTCCGGTGATTGGGCATTCATTGCCGTTATCACCACCAAACCAAGTATAAAAGAAAACATTTTTTTCATTGCGAGTGCAAAAATACACTTTTTTTTGCAAATATGCAATTTTTTTTAGGTTTTGCTTTTACTTTTCGACTTTTTTTTATACCTTTGTAGCATGAAACATATTCGTATTATTTCTCCTTCAGGAGCTATTGATTCTTCTTATATTCAGGATGCGGTTGCACGTCTTTCCGGTTGGGGGTATCGTGTCACGGAAGGACGTTATGCTCGTGGGCGTAAGGGACGTTTCAGCGGAACAGACGAGGAACGATTGGCGGATATAGTGGACGCATTACAGGACCCGGACATAGATTATGTTCTTTGCTCCAGAGGAGGCTACGGATTGCAACGAATCATTGATTGTGTGCTGTCTGAATGTCCTGCCAACAAAGGTCAGGCATTGCCTAAAATAATTGGCTTCTCGGATATTACCGAACTGCACCAATGGTCTTTGCTAAATAGTCGCGAGTCGTTGCATGGACTGATGTGTAAACACCTTTCTCAACTGCCCGAGGATAGCGAAATGATTATTCATTGGCGTAATGCCGTAGAGGGGAAAACGTTGCACTATAACATACCTGCTCATTCGCTGAATAGAAACGGCAATGTGGAAGGAACGTTGATAGGGGGTAATTTGAGCGTTTTGTATGGTTTGCAGGCCACGCCACTCGGATTATTGGAGTTGCCGTGTTTTTGTAACGACAAAGCGAAACCGATTTTATTTATAGAGGACATAGCCGAACGTCATTATCATATTGACCGAATGATGAATAATCTGAAAATGAGTGGTGTATTGGCCCAATTAGGCGGATTGATTGTTGGGCAATTCGCTGATTGTGAAGATGATGAGTCGATGGGTGAAACGATATACGAGACTGTTCGTCGTGCAGTGGAGGAGTATGGTTACCCTGTTTTGTTTGATTTTCCGGCAGGGCATGTTGAGCGTAATTTACCCCTTTGGTTGGGCAAGAAAACGAGCTTGACAGTAAGCAATGAATGCGGTATAGTTGAACAATAATTTGCATAAGTTAAATATTTTTTGTACCTTTGCAAGTTGTAATATGCAGTTTAGGAATATAATAGGACAAGAATCGGTTAAGAAACAGTTGCGTCTTAGTGTGCAGGATAAGCGTATTCCTCATGCTCAATTGTTTTTTGGACCGCAGGGAGTTGGCAAATTGCAGTTAGCGATTGCCTATGCCCAGTACTTGGCTTGTCCAAATCGGACAGAGGAAGATAGTTGTGGCGTTTGCCCCAGTTGCTTGCAATACCAACAACTCCAGCACCCTGACCTGCATTTCGCTTATCCTATCGTTAAGACAGATGTCGGGGACACATGCGATGATTTCAGCAGTCAATGGAGGTCTATATTACTGGACAAGAAATACTTTGATTTGGACGATTGGTACACGGCATTGGGAGTGTCTACCAAACAAGGAATGATTTATGAGAAAGAAAGTGGTGAGATACTGCGTAAACTATCGCTCAAAAGTTTTGGTGAAGGATATAAAGTGATGATAATATGGCAGGCAGAGAAGATGAATATCGCCTGTGCCAATAAACTATTAAAATTGTTGGAAGAACCGCCCGAGAAGACTCTTTTCCTGTTGATTAGTGAGCATCCGAACGAGTTATTGGCTACTATCCTCAGCCGTGTGCAACAGATATATGTGCCGGCATTGGCGGAACAAACACTGTCGGAGTTATTTTCATCAGATATAGCCCACATAGCCAATGGCAGTTATCTGACAGCCCGCAAACTAACAGAGCAGGCAGACGAAAATAGTTTGATGTTGGACGATTTTATTGCGTTGATGCGTCGCGCCTGGCTGGTTGGGAGAAAACGTGATTATGCCGCGTTGCAACAGATGCGTAAGTGGAGTAACGACATGGCAGACGCTAAGGTGGGCAGGGAACGGCAAAAAGCTTTTCTGCAATATGCACAACGGCAAGTGCGTGAGAACTATATCCGTAATCTCAACCACCCGGAAATCAATTATCAAACATCTGCCGAAGCGACATTCTCGGATAAATTTGCCCCTTTCATTCACGATGGAAACGTAGAAGCTATTATGAATGAATTAGATAAGGCGGAACAGCAAATAGCACAAAACGGCAATGCCAAGATTATCTTCTTTGACCTTTGCCTGCAAATGATTGTACTGATTAAGAAATAACCTGCATACAATATGAACGATAAATTTACATTAAACAACGAGGCTTGTCAGTTCTCTGAAAAAGCATGTAAACGAAACTCTGCACACATGTTGCCTGTTGTTGATTGGCTGAGTGATCTTCCTGAAAATATCAAGGAAACAAATTTGGTTGAAGTGCAATTCAAAAACACCCGAAAAGGTTATTATAACAATGCTGAAAATCTACCTTTGGAAAAAGGTACATTGGTGGCTGTAGAAGGTAATCCGGGACATGATATAGGCGAGGTAACACTGACGGGTAAGTTGGTGCTTACCCAGATGAAGAAGTACCACATCGATACCGAGCGTTACGAGATTCGTGCTATCTATCGAATTGCTACTGAGCAGGATTTGCAGCGTGCCGAAGAAGCACACGCAAGGGAACATGCCACGATGATTGAAGCAAGACGACTCGCCAAATCGCTGGGGTTGGAAATGAAAATAGGTGATGTTGAGTATCAAGGCGATGGTACAAAAGCCATTTTCTATTATATTGCCGATGGGCGTGTCGATTTCCGCCAACTCATTAAAGTCTATGCCGAGACTTTCCGTATTCGTGTTGAAATGAAGCAGATAGGTGCGCGTCAAGAGGCAGGACGAATAGGCGGAACAGGTCCTTGTGGTAGAGAATTATGCTGTTCTACTTGGATGACTCAGTTCAATAGTGTCGGTACTTATGCGGCTCGCTTGCAACATATCTCACCCAACCCGCAAAAGCTTGCCGGACAATGTGCCAAACTCAAATGTTGCCTCAACTACGAAGTTCCTGTATATGAAGATGCGAAGAAAAACGGTGTTGTATTGGGTTCACCGGTGGTAGAGGAAACGCAAGAGGAGATAGGTTTCCAAAATGCTGTAGGAGAGGGTGATGTTACCCGTTTTGACAAGAAACATAAGAATCATAATAATCGCCCCAACCGTAACAATAACAACAATCGTCGTAATGAAAATCCAAAAAATAATCATACTTCTGAGCACGCTTAGTCTGATGGCTTGCGGTGGTCGAACGGTCTATTATGAATATCAATCGGTTCCTATAGACGGTTGGGCAGCAGATTCAGTGCTCTCTTTTACCGTTCCTGTCTCAGACAAGACGGCTACTTACGATGTCCTCCTTCATGTGCGTCATACGGATGCTTACCGTTATCAGAATATGTGGATGTTTATCACCGAATCGCCATCTACGATTGATGTCAAGGCATCTCAAACGGATACTATTGAGTTTTATTTGGCGGACGATAGGGGGCATTGGTTAGGCAACGGGCATAGTTTGAAAGAGATGCCTGTTTTGTACAGGCAGCAGGTTCATTTCACCGATTCCGTTTATCGCTTGACTATCCAACAAGGTATGCGTGATGATGCTCTCAGGGGCATTTCTGACATTGGTTTAGAGCTTGTGAAAGATGGGAAAAGGTAAACTAAAGAAATTTGCGGAAATGGAGACGTTTGCTAACGTCTTTCAATGTGCTATAGGGCGGCTGAATGACGAGGGCAAGTTTGAGTCCAAGCAGGACACGTCTGTTCAAGATATGCGTGGACATTGGCACGAGCGTTTCTTTCATAATACCAATCCTATCGTGCTTGAATTGGGTTGTGGGCACGGCGATTATACCGTCGGGTTGGCCAAACTGCAACTTGAAAAGAACTTCATCGGTGTAGATATCAAGGGTGCCCGCCTTTGGAAAGGTGCCAAAGAGGCTATCGAATCGGGTATGACTAACGTAGCGTTTCTGCGTACCAATATAGAGATGTTATCCAATTTTTTTGCCCCCAACGAGGTGAGCGAGATTTGGATTACTTTTCCGGATCCGCAGATGAAAAAAGCCACCAAACGATTGACCTCCACCTACTTTATGGCACGTTATCAGGAAGTAATGCAAGAGGGTGGACTTATTCACCTGAAAACGGATAGTCCTTTTCTTAGCACTTACACCAAGGAAATGCTGCGCGTGAATAATTACGAAGTAATCGCCCAAACCGATGATCTTTATGCCCTTCCGTCTTCTGCTCCCAACGTCTCTAATTATGCCGAAGCCAAGCTGTTGCAGACCCACTATGAAAAACAGTGGTTGGACCGTGGATTATCTATTAAATACTACGCATGGAAATTAACCAAACACACGGATTTTCAGGAGCCGGACATTGAAATCGAAAAAGATACTTATCGCTCCTATGGCCGCAACTATCAATCCAAACAATAATCAATTCATCATTAGATATGTATCCTCAACAAATAATAGATGCTTTGCGCCATGTGCGCTACCCGGGAACGGGAAAAGATTTGGTAGAAAGTGGAATGCTTGAAGATGATATTCGCATTCAAGGTTTTAAGGTTTCGTTTTCGTTGATTTTTGAGAAGGAGAACACACCTTTCCTTAAATCAACCATCAAAGCGGCCGAAACAGCTATTCATACTTATGCAGAACCGAATGCAGAGGTCTCTATCTTTCCGAAATATAAAAAAACTCCTGTGCCGACTACCGGTGATAATCAAACAATATCTGCCAAGCATATCATTGCCATTCATAGTGGCAAGGGTGGGGTGGGTAAATCCACGGTGGCTGCTAATCTGGCAATTGCTCTTGCCAAGCGCGGCTATCAAGTTGGGCTATTGGATGCTGATATTCACGGACCGTCACAACCTAAGATGTTTCATACAGAGGAATGCCGCCCCTATTCCGTGGAGGAAAACGGACGTACACTCATTGAACCTATTGAGCAGTACGGAGTCAAGATGCTCAGTATAGGTTTTTTTGTAGATCCGTGTTCGGCGGTAGTCTGGCGAGGAGGAATGGCATCTAATGCGATTAAACAACTTATTCAAGACGGACACTGGGGTAATTTGGATTATTTCTTGATTGACCTTCCTCCTGGCACCTCGGATATTCACCTGACGTTGATGAGTGAACTGTCACTCACCGGTGCTATTGTGGTCACAACACCTCAGCCGGTAGCCCTTGTTGACGCACGCAAAGGAGTTGATATGTTCCAAAACGAGAAATTGCATGTACCCGTTTTAGGAATTATTGAGAATATGTCTTGGTTCACGCCAGCCGAATTGCCGAATAATCGCTATTATCTCTTTGGACACGACGGGGGCAAGATGCTTGCAGAGGAGTTGAATGTGCCACTTTTGGGTCAGATTCCTCTTGTCCAGTCTATTCGGGAAGCCGGTGATGATGGTGCTCCAATAACGATGCAAGACGGACACCCTGTTGCGGCTATTTTTGATTCTATCGCTTCTAAACTATAACGCTTAGTTTTTCCACCAATGAGCAAGGTAAAAGCCACTGAATTAGGAACACAACCGGTTCGCCAATTATTGGTCAAATATGCGTTGCCGGGCATTATAGCCATGACTGCCAGTTCACTGTATAATATTGTGGACTCGATTTTTATTGGTCATGGTTGTGGCGCGTTGGCCTTAAGCGGACTGACGGTAGCCAAACCGTTTATGGATATTTGTGCAGCGTTCGGAAGTTTGGTTGGAGTAGGGGCGAGCACGATGGTGGCAATTAAGTTGGGCGAGAAAGATTATGTTAGCGCCAACAAAGTCTTAGGAAATGTTATTGTCCTGAATGTGCTCCTTTCATCGTTGGTGATGGTAGTGGGACTTATTGCTTTGAATCCTATTTTGTATGCTTTTGGTGCCAGTGATGCCGATATATCTTATGCCCGTGAATATATGCAGATTATCCTTTACGGCAATATACTCACGCATATTTATTTTGGGCTAAATAGTGTTCTTCGTTCAATGGGACACCCTCGTTCTGCTATGGTTTCGACTATTGTGGCGGTTTTTGTGAATGTTATCTTGGACCCTATTTTTATTTTTAAGTTCAACATGGGTGTCCGTGGGGCGGCACTGGCAACCATTATATCGCAAGCCATTGCCGTGGTGTGGCAGATGATGATTTTCTGCAATCCCAAAGAGATTATACATTTTCATCGGGGTATATGGCGTTTGGATAGGGCCATCACACAGCGGGCATTAGCTATTGGTGCGTCACCGTTTTTAATGAATCTGGCTCATTGTTTCGTGGTGGTCATTATCAATAACTGCCTGATGCTTTATGGAGGAGACATGGCAAAAGCCAGTTTTGGCATAGTCAACCGTTTCACGTTTGTGTTTGCCATGATTGTTATGGGCTTAAATCAGGGTATGCAACCTATTGCTGGCTATAACTACGGTGCCCGTCAATACGACCGCATGTGGCGGTCTATGTCTTTGACCGCCATTTGCGCTACATTTGTTATGGGAGGTGTATTTCTATTGGGTGAATTGGTGCCGGATTTGATGGCACGAATGTTCACGCACGATGCCGAATTAATCACGCTGACTATACCGCCGATGCGTATTTTGGCGTGCTCAATGTTGCTTGTTGGTTTTCAGATGGTGACGGTCAATTTCTTTACCTCTATCGGCATGGCGGGTAAGAGTATTTTCCTCAGTTTGACCCGTCAGGTCCTTTACCTGATACCGTTGGCTTTGCTATTGCCCCGTTTTTTCACCGCCAATCCCATTATGGGAGTGTGGTGGTCACTTCCTGTTAGCGACACCATCTCGGCAGTTACGGCTGCCATTATGCTTATTGTGGTTCGTCCGAAACTGCGTTAGCGGTTTTTGTACATATCGTCGTAGTATTTCTCGTAATCGCCGGACGTGATGTTGTCCATCCATTCCTGATTATCCAAATACCAGCGAACGGTTTTTTCGATACCCTCTTCAAATTGCAAAGACGGCTCCCAGCCCAGTTCGCGTTGCAGTTTGCTGGAGTCGATAGCATAGCGCATATCGTGTCCGGCACGGTCAGTAACGTATGTAATGAGGTCTAAATCGGCTCCTTCGGGACGGCCGAGCAGTTTGTCAACGGTTTTAATCACCACTTTGATAATATCGATGTTCTTCCATTCGTTGAAGCCACCGATGTTATATGTCTCTGCCACTTTTCCTTTGTGGAAAATCAAATCTATGGCACGTGCATGGTCTTCTACAAACAGCCAATCGCGCACATTCTCGCCTTTGCCATATACAGGCAATGGCTTACGATGACGGATATTGTTGATAAACAGCGGAATCAGTTTTTCGGGGAACTGATAAGGACCATAGTTATTGGAACAGTTAGTCACGATAGTGGGCATACCGTAGGTGTCGTGGAAAGCACGAACAAAATGGTCGCTACCGGCTTTTGAGGCACTGTAGGGACTATGAGGCATATATTTGAGGTCTTCCGTAAAGAATTTCTCGCCGTATGCTAAATGGTGTTCGGCAGAAGATGCGGTTGTAGTAAATGGCGGCTCTATTCCCTCCGGGTGGGTCATCTCCAATGCACCATATACTTCGTCTGTCGAGATATGGTAGAAACGTTTGCCTTCAAATCCTTCCGGTGTGCTTTCCCAATATAACTTGGCGGCTTGCAACATACTCAGCGTACCCATCACATTCGTCTTGGCAAAGGTAAACGGATCTTTGATACTGCGATCCACATGGCTCTCGGCTGCCAAATGAATAACGCCGGTCACTTGCTCTTCTTGCATCAAAGCATAGATGGTGTCAAAATCACATATATCGGCTTTGACAAAACGATAATTGGGTTTATTCTCAATATCTTTCAAATTGGCAAGATTGCCTGCGTACGTCAGTTTATCTACGTTGATGATTTTGTAGTCAGGGTATTTATTGACAAATAGACGAACTACGTGACTTCCAATAAATCCGGCACCGCCGGTAATGATAATGCTTTTCATATTATAGTATATATTTTATTTGCTTGAAATGATATTTATTATATTGCTTGTTTCTGTTTTCCAGTATCAATTCGCCTTCTTCTGTTATATCTGCTATACGTGCTTCAAACGATGCTTGACTCTTTACTCCGTTCATAGTTGGTTCCAAATTGACTTCTCGTTCTTCCCACCACCACCATCCGGCTCGTCTATACAAAACAGACATATATTCTTGTTTGATACTTGCCAAAGATTTTTGCAGTATATCTAATTCGCCCAAAATCATTTGCATCACGTCCTCTGCTGAATAATCCTCACCTGTAATTTCTTTCATGGAAATAGGGTTTGGGGCATTGCTTATCCAATGTGTCTGGTTCAGATTTAGTCCTACTCCTGCAATCGAATCCCGAATAAAGGGTCCTTGCAGGGTATTTTCTATCAATATGCCGGCTAATTTCTTATCTCCGTAGTAGAGGTCATTAGGCCATTTGATAGTCAATTGACTCTTTTCCGTCAGCAAATTTTTTACTGCTCTATATACCGCTATGGCTACCGTCATTGCCAATAGCCATTGTTGGTTAGCCGCTATTTTTATCCCAGTCACTCTTACCGAGAACAATAGATTTTTCCCTCGTTCGCTCTCCCAACCATTACCTTTTTGCCCGCGTCCTGCCGTTTGATAATCGGTCCGCACTACATCTACATCTGTGTGCTGACGCAAATAATCGTTGGTGCTATTTATTTCTGCGATAAACATCTAATAGGTACTGTTCTATGGCGTGCCTGATTTGTAGTCCGCTTCCGTTGGAATCGCTCACTAATACGGCAAATACCAACTTATCTCCGTTGGGCATATCGATATATCCGGCATAGTTGCGTGTTCCTTTTATGGTTCCTGATTTGGCATGTACTTTGCCTTCCAATGCCGTTTTGACAAACATCGTTTTGAGTGTTCCTGTTCTGCCGCCGGTTGGCAAAGAGCGTATAAAAGTATCTTTCTCTTTGCTGCCTGACATATATTGCAATAATTGCACGAAATTCTCTGCACTGACACCATTTTGCGGAGCCAAGCCGCAACCGTCTAAT
Source organism: Paludibacteraceae bacterium (assembly GCA_024400275.1). Next base: position 44,317 of record JAKSMY010000010.1, read on the forward strand.
ATGCGGGTCATAAAAATATCTACCCCTCGATTACTCCAGAATTGTTTAATGTATTCGGACGAGTTTTTAATCGTACAAGGCAACCCCCTTTTTTCTCCCAAATTACGAAACAGCATCTCTGCATTCAGGTTGTTGGAATGAAGATTAGTCTGCTCCACGATTTCTGCTAACGGATTGGAATAATGGGTGTATAATACGGTTTTGTTTTTACCGTCCGTTTCCGAACAATAGGTAGCACTGTCTCGTACCACCACTCCCTTGTTTTGCAAGCGTGCGGTCAGATGTTGCGCCAATAACAGTGGAGGATTGGGCATATCGCCCCGTACGCCGAAAACTCCCAAATTAGAGGGTATGCTGCCTGTCAGATAACGGCAGTTCTGATAGGGTAGTCCGTGTACATAAGACCCGTCGTAGTCGATTTGTGTGCAGCGGATATGATTTTCAAAGGTTAAATGAGGTATAGTCGGATAGGTACGAAGAATGTGTGCCACGGTGTTGATAGGGCCGCTTTTCAGTTGTATATTTACCGTGTTGTCCAAATATGCCAAAGCAAATATGCCGGGAGCATAATAATTACCGATGTCTTCATATATCCACCCGGGATTAACGGCATCTCCGTCATAATACGAGCCGTCGCCGACCACGGCTCCTTCTATGCGCTGAATACCGGCTTGTTGAATAGCCTTCACCCATTGGTTTAAAAAGGCATCGCCTCCCCAGTCTTTACTGCCTAAGGTCGGATCTCCCTGACCGACAATGTATAAATTACCTTTCAGCACACCGTCTTTAATCTGTCCGCTGTATTTCAAATAAGTAGGAATACGGTAATCGCTGCCCAGTAACTCCAAGGCGGTGGCAGTGGTAAACAATTTCATGGTGGAAGCGGGCGAAATCAGGTTGCACGGGCGATAAGAGTCAATGGTTTCGCCTGTACTGAGGCGATGTATAGACACGCTTACGTTGGCATATTTAATCCAAGGAGACGATAAAAAATTCTCCATCGATGTTTGTGCCCAAACGCAAGGGCTGCACCATAATAATATATATAGGGCTACTCGTTTCACGGATTAACTATTTTTTTTCGAACAGCCTCTATAGCCTCGTCCATATTGGTGTATTCGTGCAGATTCATTTCCGGCATAATGGTCATAGTAACGGGGTGACGTGTTACCCGTTTGGCATCACGGTTCATTACTTCGTAACAGCCGTCTAATCGGATAGGAATAATGGGTAAATTCAACTCCCACGCTATTTGGAAGGCACCGCGTTTGAAGCGTCCCACTTGACCGTCTTTTGTGCGTGTTCCTTCAGGGAAGATTACGGTGCTCACTCCGTTGGTCAGTTGTTTCTCGATGGAAAGTAAACTTTCTGCACCGGAGGCGACGCACCTGCGATCTACACATATATGTCCTGCTGCTTTGCAGGCTGCACCCACCAAAGGGATTCTGCCGATTTCTTTTTTCATCAGCCATTTGAATACCACGGGCAACCAACCATAGATAACAAATACGTCATACATAGATTGGTGGTTGCTGACAAACACGTAACTCTGTCCTTCGCGAATATGCTCCGTACCGCGCACGGTAACGGGAATAAACATCAGCCAACACCAACTCCGAGCCCAGACAGCCTGTATCCGGTTAAGCCACCAACTGTTTTTCCAAGGAATGCAAAGAATGGTAATAACTGCACATAGAATAGTTAAAACGAACAAAATGGGCAGCGCAACAACATATTGGTATATGACCTTAATTTTCGACATTATATTTCATTAAGAATCCTCTGTACATCGCGCATATACGGCGAATCTCGTTCCATGTTTCATCGCTCAGTTTGGTACCGATTATTTCCACCACGCGCCCTGCCGCAATCGTTCCTATTTCTCCACAGCGGCGTATGTCGAATCCGTCACTCAGGGCATGTAAGAAACCGCCTGCATACAGGTCTCCGGCACCGGTTGAGTCGGTACACGCCGTGGTGATAGCACCTATCTGGTAACGCTTGTCGCCTTGCTGGACATAACTACCCCGTTTGCCTACTTTAACAACGGCTATATCGCATTGCTGGGCGATATTTTGGACGGACTCTTCGGGGTTGAGATGTGTGTATGCAAAACTCTCGTCCTCGTTGGCAAATACGACATCTACGTATTTACGCACCAAATCTTTCAGGAAAGCATGGTTTTCATTCACCACGTTGTACGATGCCAAATCCAGCGAAATCATACAGCCGGACTCTTTGGCTAAACGGATAGCTTTTTCTATCAGGTCGTGGTCTTGCACGAGGTATCCCTCGATATGGAATATGTCATACCCTGTAAAGGCTGATTTTTCTATATCTTCGGCGTGCATATCGGCTGCGGCTCCCAAGTAGGTGGCAAAGGTTCGCTCGCCGTCGGGTGTAATCAGAACAATAGAACAGCCGGACATCTTGTCCGATTGCAGCAACAGGGGTTTGACTCCGTTTTTGATAAGGTCCTCGCGATAGAAATCGCCTACTTCGTCGTTACCCACTTTGCCGATAAACGCCGCTTTGCCGCCTAATTGGGTAATGGTCGTTATCGTGTTACTCGCACTTCCGCCTGCCACCATCTTTTTGCGTACGGATAAAAAACGAGTCTGAATAGCCTCGCATTGCTCCATCGTAATTAGATTCATGGAGCCTTTCGGCAAACCTAACTCACGGAGGTCATCTTCGCTGACTTGAAGCAAAATATCGGTCAGCGCGTTGCCCAGCCCTAATACCTTTTTCATTTTGTTGTGTTGTTTTTTGGCTTGTTTGATAAGTCTAAATCCCTCTTTCTTGAACTTTTTTAGGAGAAAAGTGCATTTTTTTCGAAAAAAATTTGGTCACGTCAAAAAAAAACTGTACCTTTGCAACCGCTTTTCGAAAAAGTATGCTTCCTTAGCTCAGTCGGTTAGAGCATCTGACTGTTAATCAGGGGGTCCTAGGTTCAAGTCCTAGAGGGAGCGCAAGAGTGATAAAATTCAAAATGCAAGTCTTGGTTGTCAAGTACTTGCATTTTGAATTCATTGTACCTTAGCGTACGCGCTCGCAGTAACTTCCGTCCCGGGTATCTACACGAATGATTTCTCCTTCGTTGCAGAACAGGGGTACGCGAATTTCCGCACCGGTCTCTAACTTGGCTGGTTTCAGTGTGTTGGTGGCTGTATCACCTTTCAAGCCGGGCTCTGTATAAGCGATAGCGAGTTCAACTTTGGTCGGCAACTCGGCAAAGAGTACGGTGTCGGTAGATGCGTCGCTTACAACGTCACAAACCATTCCTTCTTTCAAGAAGTCAACTCCCGTAATCAAATCGTGTGCAATAGGAATTTGCTCGTAGGTCTCTTGATTCATGAAAATGTAATCATTGCCTTCTGCGTACAAGTATTGGTAGGGACGACGCTCTACGCGTACATCTTCCAGTTTTTCACCTATGTTGAAACGACGCTCCAATACGCGACCATCTACAACATCTTTAAACTTGACACGCATGATGGTATTACCTTTTCCGGGTTTAACATGCAGGAATTCAATTACAAAATACAAACGGCCGTCCATGCGGATGCATACACCGTTTTTAATGTCTTGGGAGTTAATCATATTAGTTATTGTTTAAGAGATTTTTTCAAATACGCTACAAAAGTACAAAAAAATTTTGATATATGCAAATTTTTTTAGCAAGTTTAGCAAGTTTAGCAAGTTTAGCAGGTTGAGCAAGTTTAGTTTTTAGAGTATAGACCGTTCGCTTTGCTCACTGATGGAATAAGGAAGATGGACTCCTCTAAACTGTAGCGTCAGCGTCCTGTAGGCGATCTTGTCGCCGTCCTCTAAACTCTCCCCCCATCCCCCCCCTGCCCTATGAGGGACGAGAACCTGGATTTTACGGGTCTTCTACGGGTTTGTAGCGGGTTTGTAGCGGGTTTGTAGCGGGTTCGTAGCGGGTTCCGAACGGGTTTCAAACGGGAGTTCCAAACGGCTTCCTCGTGTACCATCTGTGTATTATTAGCGTTAGCGTTCTATTCCCTGCAACATCGTCGCCATTCTAGTATAGCGTCAGCGACCTGGATAACTCGTTTCCTAATTTGAGGATAGTGAGGATTTTGAGGATTTGCGTTGGTTGAAATACTCAAAATCCTCAAAATCCTAACGCTACTTTTTTCATAAAATGAACATCCGTGAAAAGTCGTGAACTTCACGAGAATTCACGACTTCACGAAGATTTATATAGTGCCGTATTTACTGACTTTTCGCCATCTCATGGACGTTTTCACGGACGCCACACGGACATCTTTTTTGCGTCCACCAAACAACAATTCGACACTGGCAAAATAGGCATTATTGTCAACTATTTTAGTGCATGACAATTACTTTCCCCACCATTTAACTATATCACGCAGATAAACAGGAGTCA
>JAKSMY010000011.1 GCA_024400275.1 Paludibacteraceae bacterium
TTGGTAGTTTTTGACTGCAAAAGTACGACTTTTTTCGCAATAAAACAAATAAATTCGCACTTTTTTCGCACTTTTACGCACTTTTTTTACAAATTATTTGGAGAATGGAATTTTACACTATATCTTTGCAGTCGCGTTCGGCAATAAAGCCGCAAAGGCTGATACCGTTTCACTAAATCAGCAGGCGGTTTATGCCTCCGCTCTCCGATTTCGAACAAGTTCTCATCGGTGTTACGCTCCTCCTCTCCCCAAAAAAGCAGGCTTTTCGGGGACCCAAGAGGGAAAAATCCGCAAAAGGTCGCTCCCCCCACGCTAAACCTGCTAAACCTGCTAAACTATGAACAACGAACAAAAAAAAGGACTCCTTTCTGCCATCTTTGAACTGCTAAAAGCAGTCTTCTCTATCGGTGCAAGACACATCGACAAGCACACAAATGAGTAAAAAATCGTCCTTCGGGGCGATTTTTTTTGCGTATTCCAAATTTTTTTTGTATCTTTGCACGCGAAAATGAGAAAGGAGATTTTGTCATATCTGAAAAAGCCGTACAACGCGTGTTTTGTGGCACTCGCTATCGTGGCAATGGTCGGCTTTTGCGTGCTCTTTTTCAAGCCCTATCAGATTCATACTTGGGTAACGACGCACCAGTTGGCACTGTTTTGGTCAGAGATAGGCGTATTGGCAGCCATAGTGGTGACTCTGCTATGGAATATAGCCGCCCAGCATACTCATATAGAGCAGTTGGCTCAGCGGGAAGAGGTGACGGAACAGCCCCAGATGTTGAATTTCTACGACGAGCGAGGCGAACTCAAACTGTCCGTCAAACCGGAACACATGTATTACCTTGAGTCTGCCGATAACTACGTCCGGATTCATTACAGCAGTATGAACAAGATGCAGACTGTCATGATTCGCAACTCGATGAAGAATGTGGAGTGGCGTTTCCGCGAATCCAAACTGGTACGCTGTCACCGGTCCTATCTGGTTAATTTGGCAAATGTGCAGATAGCCCGACGGGTGGAAGGCGATATATGGCTGGACTTTAACAACAACCAAATACCCTCTATGCCCGTTAGTAAAGCGTACGCAGACCAAGTAATGGCGTATTTCGCCCAATAATATACAACCAAATAAATGTTACAACAATGAAAAAAGTTTTTCTATTAGCCGCTACTATGCTGGCTACCGTTGCAATCAATGCACAACATGTGACTCCCCTGAGTCCGTTATCTACCCGGTATCAAATCGATTCGATGCGTATCGTTTATGCCAATAACGCCACAGGAATGGTTTCTGAACTGACTATGTTGCAAGAAACATTGGAACAGGATACCAAGATGTTGAAAGATGCCGAAAAGATGTTCAAAGACGAGAACTCCTATTTGAAGATACAATCCAAGTATATCAAATCTGCCCAAAATTCGTTGAACAGCATGGAGAAAAGTTGCAATGCTGAACTGAAGAGCCTGCAGCAACTCCGTGACGCTGCCGAAGACGGACTGTCCGGTCTGCAAAAATTATCCGCTATCACGGACGGATATAAAAGTGAGGCAGAGCAAGGACTTCGCTTGCAAATCAACGATGCCAACAGTGCCGTTAATACCGTTAATGACCGTTTGAATAACATAGCCAAACAACGACAAGATTTGACTAACCAACAAAATGCGATGGTTACCTACGACCAGGAAATCAAAACCAAAGGCGAGAACTTGAAAACCATGCAGGCGCAACATAAAACCAACAAAGATGTTGTCAAATCAGAAATGAAAGCAGCCAAAGCGGCTGCCAAAGCACAAAAGAAATAAACGCCATGCGTATTCATAATCTATCGGACCATAATAGCGTTCTCAATAATTTCCTAAAAGAGATACGCCATGTTGATATTCAAAAAGACGCTTTGCGTTTTCGCCGCAATATAGAGCGTATCGGAGAGGTGATGGCTATTGAGGTTAGCAAGGCATTAGACTACCAAACCGAACAGGTTCCCACTCCGTTGGGAACGGCACCGGTTCAGACGGTGGCAGATTCGGTGGTGGTGGGCACTTTGCTCCGTGCCGGACTGCCTATGCACCAAGGGTTCCTGAATATCTTTGACCATGCAGAGAACGCCTTTATCAGTGCTTTCCGTCAAATGGAAACAGATGCACAAGGGCAACAACATCTGCAAATCGTTTCGGAATATCTGGCAGCCCCTTCTTTGGAAGGCAAGACTCTTATCTTGGTGGACCCGATGCTGGCATCGGGTATGTCGATGGACGTGGCTTATCAGGCTATGCGAGGTCACGGCATGCCCAAACGTCTGCACCTGTGTTCTATTATCGCTGCCCCGGAAGGAGTGCGTTATCTGGAGGAACACATGCCGGAGGAAACGACCTTGTGGTGTGCTGCTATCGATGAACGGCTGAATGAACATAAATATATCGTTCCGGGTTTGGGCGATGCCGGAGACTTATGCTTCGGAGATAAACTGTAAATGGACGAAGAACGATTATATCAAATCGCTTTAAGTCACCTGTTCAGGTGGCAACTGCGTAAGGAACACCAGTTGTTGGAACAATACGGCTCTGCCTCCGAAGTGTGGAAACACATAGACGTGGACAAGATGACCGAAGCCTTGCAGTTGGCTGAACAGGAGATAACATTTATCGAAAAACACGGAATACAAACGTTCTTTTACAAAGATGATAATTATCCCACTCGCCTCAAGCAATGCGTTGATGCACCGGTTTTGCTGTTTGGCAAAGGTAATCTGCATTTTAATGAAGGCAAGATGGTGGCTGTCGTGGGAACACGGATGGCTTCGGATAGGGGTAAGGAAACAACCCGACAACTGGTACACGAGTTGGGGAATATAGTGCCGGACGTTACGGTTATCAGCGGCTTGGCTTACGGAATAGATGTGGCTGCCCACCGAGCAGCGTTGGAAGCGGGACTGCCCACTATCATCGTCCCTGCACACGGATTGGACCGTATCTATCCTAACCTGCACCGAAACGTGGCGATACAAGCCCTCGATAAAGGTGGTATTTTGACCGAATACCATTCCGGTGTGGAGCCTGAAAAAATGAATTTTGTGGCGCGTAATCGCATCATAGCGGGTTTGGCAGATGCTGTTGTTGTGGTGGAGTCCAAACTGAAAGGAGGCAGCCTGATTACTGCCGGCATGGCGCAGGACTATAATCGGGAGGTTTTCACTTTTCCCGGACGGCCGACAGATGATTTGTCACAAGGGTGCAACTATCTGATTCGTAACAATAAAGCGCACCTGATAGAAAACGGTTACGACTTGGCGGTGGCTATGCGCTGGGAAACACAATCACAACCCGTGCAACTGGAAATAGCCGGCGACACAACACCGCTTTCGCCTAATCAACAGGACTTGCTGGATAGGATAGGCCAGGAAGAAGACGGCATACATGTCAATGCCCTTGTTATGGAAACGCAACGCCCCTATCCGGAAGTGGTGGCAGACCTGATGGAAATGGTTATCAACGGAATAATAAAAGACCTCCCGGGAGGAATCTATAAAGCAATAAAATAAAAAAAATACATTATGAAAGATTTAGGAATTATTTTGGTTTTAGCAGGTGTTTTATGCCTCGTGGTTTATTTTATGGCACTGCCTGCCAACTGGTTATTGGTGTTAAGTTTAGTTTTAGAAGTAGCCGGTATTCTGGGTTATATCTTCCTTAACCGTCGCCAATAAGTGCTTATTAGACTTGAGGATATTTCCTTTACGGCTTATCACGGCGTCTTTGCGGAGGAGCGACAGCAGGGAAACACTTTCCTTGTGTCCGTCTCGCTGGATATTCCTGAGGTGCCTGCCGTAAAGACAGACCGCTTGGAAGACACCGTCGATTACGGACAAGTCTATCAGATAGTTCGTAAGGAAATGGAACGCCCTTCTCAACTGATTGAACATGTGGCAGGACGTATCCGTTCTTCTTTGCAGCAGGCTTGGCCGGAAGCAATGGTACACATACAAATTAAAAAGAAACACCCACCGGTAGGAGGAGAAGTTGCTTGGGCAACAATAGAACTATAATATGGCAGAATTTAACGACTCAATCAAATATCATCTGACAGGCATGTACCAGGATTGGTTCTTGGACTATGCCTCGTACGTCATTCTGGAACGTGCCGTACCTGCAATAGAAGACGGTCTCAAACCTGTACAGAGACGTATCCTGCATGCTATGCGTTGTGTAGATGACGGCAAGATGAATAAAGTGGCGAATATAGTTGGTCAAACTATGCAGTACCACCCGCATGGCGATGCTTCCATAGGCGATGCTTTAGTGCAATTAGGGCAGAAAGATTTGCTGATTGATTGTCAGGGCAACTGGGGCAATGTGCTCACGGGAGACGGTGCCGCTGCTCCGCGTTATATAGAAGCCAGACTGAGTAAGTTCGCTTTGGAAACGGTGTTTAATCCCAAAACGACCCATTGGATGCTCAGTTATGACGGACGCAAAAAAGAGCCTATTCATCTGCCGATTAAATTTCCTCTCCTGTTGGCACAGGGCGTGGAAGGTATAGCCGTAGGCTTGAATTCCAAGATACTGCCCCATAACTTTAATGAACTGTGTGAAGCATCCTTGCATTATCTGCGTGGCGAGGATTTCCAACTCTTCCCCGACTTCCCCACGGGAGGCGAGATAGACGTTAGCAAGTATAACGATGGCGAAAGGGGCGGCATGATCCGTATTCGTGCCAAAATACAGAAAGCCGACGATAACCGCACACTAATCATTTCAGAGATACCTTTCGGCACAACGACAGGCAAAGTAATCGAAACAATTCTTCGCGCCAACCAGAAAGGTAAGATTAAAATCAAGAAAGTAGATGATTTTACTGCTCAAGAGGCGCGTATTGTGGTGCAATTGGCTCCCGGCTCATCGTCCGATAAGGCAATAGACGCCCTCTATGCTTTCACCGATTGCGAAGTTAATATATCTCCCAACTGCTGCGTTATCCAAGATAAGAAACCTATTTTTACCAATGTCAGCAACCTGCTGCGTATGTCCACCGACAATACGCGTGACCTGCTCAAGTGGGAATTGGAAATAGAAAAACAGGAGTTGGAAGAACAGTATTTCTACACCTCGCTGGAGAAAATCTTTATTGAGAACCGTATCTATAAAGAAGAAGGCTACGAGAATGCTCCGAACAAAGAGAAACTAATCGCTTTTGTCGATGATGCCTTGACTCCGTGGAAACCTAAACTGATTCGTGAGGTTACAAGCGAGGATATCGAAAAACTATTTGAGATTCGCATGATTCGTATCACTAAGTTCGATAGCAAGAAAGCGGACGAACTGATGCGGGACTTGGACAAGAAAATAAAAGCGTGCGTTAAAAATCTTAACCACCTGACAGACTATACCATTCAGTGGTTTGAACATTTGCAGGAGAAATACGGTGCCAAATACCCGCGCCGTACCGAAGTCCGCAATTTTGCCAACGTGAATGTAAAAGCCGTGGTGGAAGCCAACGAAAAACTATATATCAACCGTGAGGAAGGCTTTATCGGAACGGGACTGAAAAAAGACGAGTTCTTGTTCAACTGCTCCGATATAGATGATGTAATCATTTTCTATAAAGATGGCAAATACAAGATTGTCCGCGTAGCCGAAAAATTATTTGTTGGAACGAACATTATACACATTGATATTTTCCGCAAGAACGATACCCGGACTATTTATAATGTCGTTTATCGTGACGGCAGGGGTGGGGTTTATTACATGAAACGTTTCTATGTTACCGGTGTTACTCGCGATAAGGAATACGACCTGACGGCAGGCACATCAGGCAGCAAAGTGATTTATTTCACTGCCAATCCTAACGGCGAGGCAGAGGTTATTCGGGTAGCCCTCAAGCCGTCTCTGCACCTTAAAAAATTGGAAGTGTGCAAAGACCTGAGCGAGTTGGCCGTTAAAGGACGTGCCAGCCGTGGAAATGTGCTAACCAAATACGATGTCAAGTCTATCACGCTTAAGTCGAAAGGACACTCCACCTTGGGCGGACGGAAAGTGTGGTTCGACCCTGATATATTACGTATCAACTACGACGGACAAGGAACTTACCTCGGCGAGTTTGCGGACGAAGACCGTGTATTGGTTATTATGCAGAACGGTGATTATTTCCTGAATACCTTTGAAGAAACGGCGCACTTTGAACAAGGTTGGTTGCGTGTTGAGAAATACGATCCGGATAAGGTGTGGTCATTGGCATTGTGGAATGCCGGATTGGGATATTACTACGCCAAACGTTTTGTCTTTGACGCTTCTACCAAAGCGCAGAATATGTTAGGCGAGAATAGCGATAGCCGTATCGAAATTCTGACCGACCGAGAGGAGGCTACTTTCCTTGTGCATTACAAAGATGATTTCCGCGAAGATCTGACACTCAATATGGCTGAGTTTATCGAACCCAAATCGCCTAAAGCAAAGGGAAAACGCATCACCACGCTTGATGTCACCTCGATTGAAGATATTACTCCGGAACCGGAGCCCGAACCTGAGCCGGAACCGACACCCGAACCAGAACCGGAAATTACTCCGGACGTTCAGCCGGTTGATGTGCCGTTCACCATTACCAATGAATTACCGGAAGATAGTCAAACGGTAGATAACCAGTTATCGTTATTCTAAACGTGTAACCGTAAAAAATATATTATATGACCAAAAGAAAAATAGCTATTGTGGCAGGAGGAGATAGTTCGGAGCACGATGTCTCGCTTAGAAGTGCAGTCGGTATTCTCTCCTTTTTAGACCCCGATAAATACGAGGCCGAGATTATTGAGTTGCAAGGCGCAGACAAGAAAGCCTTGGATCGTATTTTACAATTTGATTTTGCCTATATTACCATTCACGGTACTCCGGGCGAAAACGGATTGTTGCAAGGCTATTTGGATATTATGCATATTCCTTATTCCTGCTGCAATGTGCTGGCTGCCGCGCTTACGTTTAATAAGTTTGCCTGCAACCATTATTTGAAGAACTTCGACATCAATATATCGCCCTCTATCCTGCTTCGGAAAAGTGAGTGGAACCAGGTGGCAGACCCGACCGGAGAAGCCGAACATATCGTTGCCCGATTAGGGTTACCGTGCTTTATAAAGAGTAATGTAGGTGGCAGCAGTTTTGGCTGCACCAAGGTCAAAACACCCGAACAGGCCCTGCCTGCTATTCAACGGGCTTTTGAGGAAGGGGACGAGGTTATCTGCGAAGCTTTTATGAAAGGCACGGAGATAACATGCGGTGTATATAAGACCAAGAAAGGCACAAAAGCGTTGCCTATTACCGAAGTGGTAACAGGCAACGAGTTCTTCGACTATAATGCCAAATACAACGGTGAAGTGCAGGAAATCACACCCGCACGTATTCCCGATGATGTGCGCGACCGCGTGCAGGAACTGACGCTACGGATATATGACATCATAGGTGCCTCCGGATTTATCCGTGTGGATTATATTCTGACCGAAGGTTGGAAAATCAATCTGTTGGAGGTAAATACCACTCCGGGTATGACCGCCACAAGTTTTATTCCGCAGCAAGTGCGTGCTGCCGGATTGGATATACGCAATGTGATAACGGATATTATTGAGAGTAAATTTTAGTTCCGTCAGGCTATGGTTGATATACAACAGGAAATACAACAATTAAATTGGACACGTAAGCCGTTGGGGTTATACGCTCCTATCGGTTATGCCTTATCTTCAGGGGGAAAACGGTTGCGCCCGACCTTATGTTTGTTGGCAAATGCTATCTTTGGCGGAGAGGATAAAGCGGTTGTGCCGGTTGCGCTGGCGCTGGAGATATTTCATAATTTCACCTTGCTTCATGACGATGTCATGGACCAAGCCGATTATCGGCGTGGCAGACTATGTGTACACAAGAAGTGGAATATGAATACGGCCATCTTGTCCGGTGACCAGATGTTGATTGAAGCCTATCGGCAGTTGGCGCAAGTGCAACAAGATAAACTGCCTATTCTGCTGGATATGTTCAACCAGATGGCGACCGAGGTGTGCGAGGGGCAACAATACGACATTGACTTTGAGCAGCAAGACCCTATCACGATTGACCAATATATGCTCATGATTAGACTTAAAACGAGTGTGTTGTTGGCAAATGCCTTGAAGATGGGAGCATATATAGGTGGGGCCAACTCGGCTGAACAGAACGCCTTATACGAATTTGGTGTTCATTTGGGATTGGCATTTCAGATACAAGATGACTATTTGGATTGCTATGGTGATGAACGAACTTTCGGCAAGGCAATAGGAGGGGATATTCGTGAGGGCAAAAAAACATGGTTGTGGCTTACCGCTATGTATGACGAACGATGTGCGATAGACAATCTAAAGAGCCGTGACTATACAAAAGTTACGGAAGAATATAACCGGTTAGGCGTACCGGAAAAAGCCTTGCAGGAAATCAATAAGTTGACCCTCATGGCATTATCTTTCTTAGACCAAGTGCCACAAAATCAAGCCACCGGCCAACTGCGCGCCTTGGCTACCAAGCTGCTTAATCGTCAAGTTTAATAGAATAAATTATTTGATTATGCCTTACAGAAGATTACCTAACACAGACCAAGCACGGCTTACTGCCTTGCGAACAGCGGTACAGCGTGCCAGCGAAGCGGATTTTACGGACCAGCCGATTCAGTATCATACTTTGTCGGAGGCACAAATCTTTCTTCTGCAGTTTGAGAACATCATGAGGCAGTATCATGAGAATTTCACAAACAGTATCACGGCGAATAAACAGTACCGGCATGTCGTTTCCAACGCACGCATGTATATTTCACACTTTATTCAAGTGCTCAATTTGGCTGTTATTCGTGGGGAAATAAAACGTAGTCAGAAAGAATTGTATAAATTGGATCCGGAAATGAACATATTACCGGATCTCAGTAGCGAGGAGGATTTATTGGTTTGGGGACAGAATATCATAGAGGGCGAAAAGGAACGCACTGCAATCGGGGGATTCCCGATTTATAACCCTGCCATCAACAAAGTTAAGGTGCACTATGATATATTCAAAGAACACATGTTTAACCAACAAATCCACCAGCAAAGCAATACACGTGTTACAGAAGATATGATTTCTATGCGCGAAAAAGCCGATGCCATTATTGTTGAATTATGGAATCAGATAGAAGCGCACTACAAACAGGAGCTACCGTATGCTCGGCTACGCAAGTGCCAAAACTACGGAGTGATCTATTACTATAGAACCGGAGAAGATAAACTGACACCGGAAACGGACAAGCGTATCCAACAAGAGCAAGCCAGCGAACTAAGTCTTAAATGGCCTGACTAGGGGTGATTATACGATCCATGCGCTTGTCTCCTAACCAATGAGGCACTTTCTCGTGCAGTTGGAAATCGTAGCAAACGCCAATCTTGAAGGCTGTCAGGTAGTGCTTTAGAAAACGGTCATAATAACCGCCGCCACGCCCAACGCGCCAATGCTGCTTGTCAAAACTGATACCCGGCACCAAAATCAAGTCAATAGAACCTTTGTATGCCTGTGTCTTGGGTTGGGGGATGCCGAAGGCCCCTTTTACAAACGGAGTATGATGTTCGTAAACTCGCGCTTCCACATGGTGAGACCGGTGCGTCAAAGCGGGGAAAAGGAAAGTCTTTTCATTTTCGTACTTGCTTACCAAACTACGCAAATCAACCTCGTTGTGAACAGGGTAGTATAACATAATCACTTTGGCATCGCGAAAATGTTGCATCTCTTCGATACGGGCGACCACCTTTTCGGACTCTTCCTTAATTACTTCCGGAGTCAGAATACGACGTTTTTGGGTGTCAATAGCGCGGATTTTACCCTTCGCCTTGTGCGTACTTACCCAAGGCAGCAATGCATACAAATCATGAAGTTGACTTTCAAAAAGCATATAGTAAAAAATTAAAGTTTCTTAAACGACTGCAAAGGTACAAAAAATAAACGGTAAAACCAAAATATATTTATAAAAAATAAAAAAAACGTTACTTATGAAAACATTTCTCAAATTATTCATACTCTTGAGCCTTCCTTGTGTGCTCACTGATTGCCGCCAGAATTCAGGAAGTGTCATCTTATCTACGGACGCACGTATTGTCGCTTTTTCGTTTATGGGAAATGACAGTATTCCGGGACTTGGTGAGGCTGTCTTTGTGGTGGACCAGTTAAACGACACGGGGCTTATTCGGATGCGTAAGAATGACTCTATCCGGTTCGGCACGCCTCTGGATAAGGTTGTTCCGAGAATTACCTATTACGCTTCCCCGTCGGCTGTCGCTTTTTATTTGGGCGATAGTGTCGTTTTCCTAACGGGTCGAGATACATTGGATTTTACCAAACAACCGATTAAGATTCACGTCTATGCCCAGGATCCGGACCATAGCAAATGGTATAATGTGGAGTTCAAAGAACACACTGTTGATGGTGACCTTTTTCACTGGGAAACGCTTGCGGAGGCTTCTGACCAAAAGCAGGGTATGCAGAAAGCCATCGCTCGCTTGCATATGGGAGGAGCTGATTCGCTCTTCTTCTTCCAAAACGACGGTTTTGCCACGCGCTTATTCCTGTCAGTCGATTTGGGAAAGAGTTGGAGTGAGCAGACCATTGAAGGACTGCCGCAGGATTGTAATGTCAGACAAATAGTAGATGGCGATAATGTTTTTTGCTACGCCAAAGGCAAAAACCTGTATTACTCGTTTAACGGTCTGCAATGGGAGTATAAGACTTTGAACATCAATATGGTGGCTGCTTATGTTTGCTTTAATAATTGCGTTTGGTTAGCAGCCCGTGATGAGCAGAATGTCATGCGTCTATATACAGTTAATCACGAGTTAATACCGCAGCAACAACGCGGATTGGGGTTGCAAGGGGATTCGTTGCCGATTACTTTCCCCGTGCTGGATTATGCCACCGTGCCTTTCCAAAACAATAGTATGCACCAACATGCTTTGATTGCTGGCGGATATGACCGAAATGGTAATATGACCAACGGAAGATGGATGATTGAGTATAATCCCATTACGCCTAATCGTCCGTATCATATCAGTAACATCGTTTCTTCCTCCAACGATTTCGGTCCTTTTGCCGGTGCTGCTGTCTCGTATTATGGGCGCGTCCTGTATCTAATGGGCGGTATAAGGGAGAATCGCAGTTTTATGGGCCATGTATATGTCTCCATTGACGAGGGTGTGCATTGGTCGGCTGTGGTGGATACGCTTAATCCGAAAAGACCGGACGATTTCACCGGTCGCTGGCGGGCTAACACCTTTGTGCGTGAAAATGACATATATGTAATAGGTGGTGAAGATAACTCCACCACCTACTCGGATACTTATCGCGGTCACATGAACAGCATTGGCTGGGACCCGATAGGCGATTAATACAATTTATAACCAACGCACGTAGGCAAAGTCCATACGGTGTGGCAGCAATTCGTGAACTGGGAACATACGTAATCCCACTTTCATGCCGCCTGCGTAATTAAGCTGATATGTAGTCTCAAAGCATAAGTGTGAACCTTCTGCTTTAACCATCTTCAACGGCTCTACTTCGTAGAGTTTATCATTGTTATGTGTCGAAGTGCGGATAACGACCAATTCAACGCCTAAACCCTTGTCATTGAGGTTGTGGGTATCTATTTCCACTTTCAGTTTATAGTTATCGCCCACATTGGGTACGGCATCGTAGTTGGTGTTAGGCATATCCATCTTAACCACTTCTATCTCGTCCCAGTGTGCCACCATATTCTCCTTCCAAGCGGCTATTTCACGGGCTTTAGCATAGTTGTCTTTGCTTAATAAGGCGTGACGTTTGGCCAATTTGTTGTAGAAGCGGTCGAAGTAATCGTCCATCATACGTTTGGTGGTGTAGAACGGAGTAATCTGTGTGATACTGTTCTTGATGGTTTGGATCCAGTCGGGGCTGTAACCTTTGCTGTTTTTGGCGTAGTAGAGAGGAATAATCTCGTTCTCCAACATGGTATAAATAGTGGCTGCATCTAATTGGTCTTGATGTGCCTGGTTCTCGTATGTGCGTTTGTCGGTCAGTGCCCAACCTGCACCTTTGCGGTAACCCTCGTACCACCATCCGTCTAATACGGAGAAGTTCAGCACGCCGTTCATTTGGGCTTTTTCGCCGGACGTACCCGAAGCCTCCAACGGACGGGTAGGCGTGTTGAGCCATATATCGACACCGCTTACCAATCGCTTGGCCAAACGCATATCGTAGTTCTCAAGGAAGATAATCTTGCCCAAGAACTGGGGCATACGGCTGATTTCGATGATTCGTTTAATCAACCCCTGTCCGCCGCCGTCTGCCGGGTGTGCTTTTCCGGTAAAGAGGAACTGAACGGGATAATTGGGATTGTTGACTAGTTTGTCTAAGCGTTCCAAATCGGTAAATAACAGGTGGGCACGTTTATAGGTGGCGAAACGACGACCGAAACCGATAATCAGGTTATTGGGGTTCATCTCGTTCAGCGCACGAACGATACGGGCAGGATCACCTTGTGATTTCATCCAGTCTTTTTGGAATTTCTCTTTGATATAGTCAATCAGTTTGTTTTTCAGTTTCATGCGAGTTTCCCAAACTAACTCATCTGGTATCTCGGCATAAGGAGCCCACATCTTGGGGTTAGACTGGTCATTCCACCAACCTTTCGGAAGATATTTGGCGTAGATGTTTTTCCATTCGCTGGCAGCCCAAGTCGGCATGTGTACACCGTTGGTAACATAACCTACGTGCAACTCCTCCGGGAAATAACCGGGCCATACGGGGGCAAACATTTTCTTGCTCACCTCTCCGTGCAACCAGCTTACGCCATTA
Organism: Paludibacteraceae bacterium; assembly: GCA_024400275.1. The sequence continues at coordinate 12,847 of JAKSMY010000011.1, forward strand.
GCCTCTTGGCAGGTGTTGAGGGCAAATACGCTCATAGAGAATTTTTCCGTGTTGTCTTCGGGGTTCTGACGGCCCATGCCGATTAAATCTTTCCATTCAATACCCAATCGACCGGCATACGAACTGATATATTTATAGAATAATCCCTCTTCAAAATAGTCGTGTCCGGCAGGTACGGGCGTGTGGCAGGTGTATAAACCGCTGGCGCGAACCACCTCCAATGCCTGTTGGAAATTCAGATGTTCTTCCTCTACCAAATCAACCAAACGTTGCAGACCCATCAAGGCTGCGTGACCCTCGTTGCAGTGGTACACATCTTTCTTAATACCGAGTTTCTTCAGGGCTAACATGCCGCCTATACCTAACATGATTTCCTGCTTGATACGGTTCTCCCAGTCGCCGCCGTATAGTTGGTGGGTAATCTGACGGTCAAACTCCGAGTTCATCTCGTTGTCGGTATCCAATAGGTAGAGGTTGATACGTCCTACTGCCACTTTCCACAGGTAGGCATATACCACACGGTCGGGGTAGGGCACTTCCACAACCATCTGCTGACCGTCTTTCTCCGTAACGGGAGAGAGGGGCAACTGACTGAAGTTTTGCGCCTCATAGTTGGCAATCTGTTGTCCTTCCGGCGAGAGGGTCTGGGTGAAATAACCGTAGCGATAGAGAAAACCGATGGCTGTCATATCGACATTGCAATCGGAAGCTTCTTTCAGATAGTCTCCTGCCAAAATACCAAGACCGCCACTGTATATCTTCAGAATGTGGGTCAAACCGTATTCCATCGAGAAATAGGCGATAGAAGGTTTCTTGGTGTTGCGCGGAGCGTCCGTATAAGCACGGAAATCCTCGTACGTACGGTCCAACTGAGCCATAAATTCTTTATCTTCGCTCAACTCTTTCATGCGCTCATACGATATGATATTCAGCAGGCGAATGGGGTTAGACTGTGCCTCATGCCATTTGTCATGGTCTATATAGCGGAAGATATTTTTTGCATCACTGTTCCACACCCACCATAAGTTGTAGGCTATTTCTTGCAACTTCTTAAGATTTTCCGGCAGGTTGGCTCTCACTGTCACTTCCAGCCAATTGGGCTGATTGACATTACTTACTTTGATTTTGTTCATCTTTAAATTGTTTTTTGCTTGAAAAAGTTTGCAAAGATACAATTTTTTTTTGATATATGCAAATTTTTTTGACTTTCTATTTGAATATACATTTACCATTTTCCATTTAAAAAGTTTGCATATTCCAAAAATTCTTTGTATCTTTGCACGCTTTATGAAAATGTTTTTAGAAAAGGAAATAGATAGAAGACGTGATTTTAGAGAAACTCTAACTTTCACTATCGATCCAAGCGATGCCAAGGATTTTGACGATGCTTTGTCTTTTGAGGTTCTCGAGGACGGCTCGTATCAGGTGGGGGTACACATTGCCGATGTGACACATTATGTTCATCTGGGTTCTAAAGAGAATGACGATGCTTACAAGCGGGGGACGAGCGTCTATTTGGTTGATGGTGTCCTGCCTATGTTGCCCGAATCGTTATGCAATGACTTGTGTTCCCTCCGTCCCAACGAGGATAAGTTATGTATGTCGGTTGTTTTCAATCTCTCGCGCGACGCGCGCGTGTTGAAATATAAGGTGTGCCGCACGGTTATCCGTTCCGATTATCGTCTTACCTACACCCAAGCGCAGCAGATAATAAAAGAGGGTGTCCGGGATGCGAAAGATGACCGGTTATGCGAGGCACTTAAAACGCTCAATTTCCTTGCTGTCATCATGCGCCGCAAGCGAATGGAAGCGGGAGCATTGGATATAGAGCAGGAGCAGATACAATTCCAATTGGATAAAAACGGTCGCCCTACGGATATCTATTTCGTGCAAATGACGGATGCCAACCATTTGATTGAAGAGTTTATGCTGTTGGCAAACCGTACTATCGCTACCCAACTCAGCAAAACAGGCAAAGAAATGGTTTTCCGTGTGCATGATAAGCCCGACGAGAAAAAAATGGAGGAGCTGAAACGTTTTGAACGTTATATAGGAGAACGTATTCCCAAGTCGATGATGGAGATGTTTGTTATCAGGGCGATGGCTAAGGCGGTCTATTCAACCGATAACATCGGTCACTATGGCTTGGCGTTTGACTATTACACCCATTTCACTTCGCCCATTCGTCGTTATCCCGATATGATTGTGCATCGTTTGGTGGCTAAGTATTTATTGGGTGAAAGGGGTGTGGCAGTAGATAAGGATTTGTCCGAAGCGTGTGACCATTTGTCGGCGATGGAGCAGGAGGCTGTGCAGGCGGAGCGTGACTCGCAGAAAGATTTTCAGATTATGTGGCTGCAAGACCGTCTCGGTCAGGAGTTTGATGCGTTTATCTGTAGTATCGCCAAATATGGTTTCTTTGTGCGCCTAAAAGATACGCATTGCGAGGGACTGGTCCCTGCTCAAACATTTATCTCACACGGCAGATTGAAATTAGACACAAAAAATTTCTGCGTGTATGATAAGCGGCATGATAGGAGTTACACCTTAGGCGACGAGGTTCGTGTACGGTTGGTGTGGGCTGATTTGGATGCACGGCAGATTAGTTTTGAACTGGTGGAGGAAAGGAAATGAAAAAAATAGTTTCGTTGGTTTGCTTCTTGTGTGTTGTCTGCGCGTCCGTTCAGGCAGAGGTGGTCCTTCTTCGGTCGGGTAAGACAATATGGGGAGAAATTGTGATGCAGAATGACGATGTGGTGTTAATTCGTGACCGGGACGGCCGCCGCTATCAATACCCGATGTCTGAGGTGTCGGATATACAGCAGGACTCAACCATTCTGCAAGATACGGTCGTGGTGGACGAAACGCCTGTTAATACAACGGGTAAGGTGGCTTTGCGGTTGGATATGGCTGGCGGAGGCGTTTTTGTGCCTGCTATGACCAATGGCGGAGGCGGTGCGGTGGATTTGCAGATAGGTACGCGCAATCTGGCCAATCGGCGTGTCTTTGTCGGTGGCGGGGTTGGATATATGTTCGCCCGAACTGATCGATCATGCCATTTTATTCCTTTGACGGCAGTTTTCTCTATGCCGTTGATGGAGGGCAGGCACGCTCCTGAATTAGGTGCAGCATTGGGCTATGCTTTCGCTGTCAAACAGCCTGACGGAGGGGGTATGATGGCTAAACTGGATTTTAGTTGGCGTTACCAGTATAGCGAGTCTTCGGCTCTTTTGGTGGGTGTGCAGGTGCGCTTCCAGCAGGCCAAGATGCAATACGAAGAGCAGGTAAATGATAATACTTATTCCTCCACTTTGGGCAAGAATATCGTTTTGGTTGGCTTACGGTTGGCACTCGTTTTTTAACCCGAGTCATCTTGATAGCCGTATCATTTCCTATACTTATGTTATACATATGTTATACATATATTGCGCTTATGTGATAAAATATCACTTTTTTGCCCGATTTATTTGCGTATATCAAATTTTTGTTGTACCTTTGCACCTGCTTTTGTGAAAAGAAGCTATGCAAGACCAGAAAATACCCCTTCTCGATTGCCTCGTGGATTACCTGATAGGTGATGCCAGTGGTAAGATTATGAATGAGTACGGGCGTTTTCCTTGTAAAATCAAATGCGGCGTGTATGCTTTTATGGTTAGAGGCACGGCTCGGGCCACTATTAACATCACGCAATACGAATTTCATGAACATGATGTCATGGCATTAGAGCCTGGAAGTTTCCTGCTTATTCATGAGTTTTCGGATGATGCTTTGGTTTATTACTACTTGTTTTCCTCATCGTTCATTGATAAGTTTGGTTTGGCGGGGGCTATGTCTATGGAGAGTTGCGGGTTGCGGAATCCGATTATTCATTTGTCGGACGAGCAGGCACAATTAGCCGTATCCCTTTATCAGTTGATGGAGCAGGCCACTAATTGTCGGCCGTCTATGTTGACTTCGGATAAAGTGGTGCATATCTTCGAGATTTTGCGCTTGACGTTTATACAGATAGCACAGGATTCGGAGGATACGATAAATCAGGTGGTAGAGCGTAGAGACATCCTTTATCAGCGTTATAAGCAGTTGGTCTTCCAGCATTATCGTGAGTGGCACCAGGTGTCGCAGTACGCAGCAGCGATGCGGATTACATTGCCGCACTTATGCGCTACGATTAAGAAAGCTTGTGGCAAAACGGCGGGTGAGTTGATAGACGAGGCTATTATGACCGATGCTAAGGCGCAGTTGAAAATATCGGATTTGATGATTAAGGAAATAGCCGCCAGTTTGGGATTTGAGAACGAGGCTTTTTTCTATCGGTTCTTTAAAACGCACCTTGGCATGACCCCGAAACAATATCGGAACAATATATAAAAAAACATACCGATGAAAGCTTTGCTCGAAGAGTGGAAGCACAAGTCGGTGAAACAAAAAAAGACACCCTTGTGGTGTCCCCAAAAAAAGCAACTTTTTTTGGAGAGGAGGAATTATAAAGTACTCGACGAGAAACTTGTTTCGAGTCGAAGAGCGGAAGCACAAGTCGCCTGCTGATTTAACGAAGTGGTATCAGCTTTTGCGACCTTGTTGCTGAACGCGAGCGAGAAGTAGCGCAGTTGGTAGCGCACCACGTTCGGGACGTGGGGGTCGGGCGTTCGAGTCGCCTCTTCTCGACACAAGGCGATTTAGACAAAAAATCTAAGTCGCTTTTTGTTTTTTCATTCTCAATTTAACATTTTTTGTCATAAAAATTGCATATATCAAAAAATATTTGTACCTTTGCACGTGGTTTTGGTGTATTATGTTTATGCCGGAACACAAAAGCAAGCTCACGCAGGGATGTCTGCTGTGCCTATAGCATTAACGTTAGCATTCGTGGGTGGGGTTTGCAGACATATAAAAGGCGTCTATATGATGCTTTGTTTTGGCGCACTGGAATCTCGCAAATTTCACAACTTAGTCAAGACATTGCGGCGTTAGATGTCCTCGGAATATGTATATCTTGTACTGTGTCTTATTATAAGGCGCATGTGTGTACATATTGCGTGGGCTTCGCGTTGCTTGTTCTACTAAGTTAGGCAATGCGAGAGCCTCAGAGCGCGGGACAAGCAAAGAGCAAAGTCCGCGTTTTTTATTGATATATACTGACATAAAAACGCCCAAAGGCACATAGACGACGAATATCGTTTATGTGCCTTTTTTGCTTGTTAATGTAGCACAAATAGTGGTATCTTCCTTGTCGGTGCGGACTACAACGGTTTCCTACGACCTCAGAACACCGCCCGCAAGGAGGAATATCACTTCACAAAAAAGAATGTGATCTTTGACGTATTGTAGAGAAAAAGAATTAAAAGAGTTTATTGTTCCAAAGTAGTTGTAGAAAATCGTGTACATAGAGTATTTCGATATCACCTTCTTTCCTGCTAATTATATCTCGTGATACTAAAATCTTACGACATGCAGGATGCTCTTCAGCAAAATCTTTTAATCCGCCGAGATGTTTTCGTTGCACATCTTCAGTAGATTTAATTTCAATGGCTATTTGAGCATCACCGTGTACTCTTTCCTGTTTGGCGAGCGCCAAACAAGAATATGCTGCCTTCTAATTCGGTGTTGATGTCGTAATATCGTTCAATCATAAGAGAGATTGTATTTAATGTTTTTCCATGAAAATCTAAAGTACCGATTTGAATATTCTTGGAAATTTTGTTGCAAAATTCTCTGCAATATTGTGAAATAGAATGTAAAGATAAAAGGAGAAGGATGAAAGAAAATAACCAAATACAACTTGCGACTCCAGATTTTTGTACTGGTTGTGCTGCGTGTGCCAATGTGTGTACTAAGGGGGCTATCGCTATGATAGAAGGTGAGATGGGGCATCTATACCCACATATCAATAAAGATTTGTGCGTAGAATGTGGCGCTTGTGAACAACATTGTTCCGTCCTGCATCCAATAGAATTAAATCCTATTAAAAAGGCATATGCTGCTTGGGCTAAAGACGAAACTGAATATAAAACAAGTGTATCGGGTGGGGTGGCTTCTTTATTATCAAGGTTGATTATCCAGCAAGGAGGTGTAGTATATGGCTGTGCAATGCTGCCTGGTATTGAAATTCGACACATTCGTGTGGATAATGAAGAGGATTTGCTCAAGTTAAAAGGATCAAAATATGTGCAAAGTTCTATTTCGGATATACTACCAATCTTGAAAAAAGACTTGCAATCCAATCGTAAAGTTTTGTTTATAGGTACTCCTTGTCAAGTGGCAGCTGTCAAGAAACTATATAGTGATAAATATCCTAATTTATATTTAGTAGATTTGATTTGTCATGGAGTACCTTCTGTACAAATTCTTCGTAAACATATTCTAAATGTGGTGTCAACGAATGAGATTTATCAATACATATCATTCCGCTCTCAGGAAGGTTATTGTATAGTAGTAGGTGATAAATATAAAAAAGGTTGCCAAACTAATATTTTCAAAGGGGATAAATATATAGAATCGTTTATAGAAGGATACACCTATCGAGAAAGTTGTTACAATTGTCAATTCGCTCAACCCAATCGCGTGGGAGATATTACCATTGGAGATTTCTGGGGATTGGGGACAGAAGGAGATACTGAGAATATAAATGAACATCCCTTGGGGTGTTCGGTAGTATTGCCTATAACAGAAAAGGGGCTCAATTTAGTTAATGATATTACCCCTAATTTATATTTGTATGAGAGATCTGTTTCTGAAGCAGTACATGGCAATACGCAATTAATGCATCCTACAAGAAAAACAAATAGAATAAGATTGTTTAGATATTTGTATAACCGCTCCAATTCATTAGATTGGTATTTGTGGTGTAATTTAGATCGGCCTCTTTGGATTTTAGGCAAAAAAATAACGAGAAAAATTAATAAACTATGGCACAAAAAGTAGGAATATTAACCTTTCATGCATCCCATAATTATGGATCGATGTTACAAGCATACGCATTGCAGACGTATTTGGAAAATTTAGGGTGTGAGGCGTATATCTTAAATTATCGCGGTACTCCTCAAAAAATGTTATATCCTAAACCTTATAAATATTGGGATATAAATGCGTTACGTGGACGGCTTCTACACCCACTTATATTTTACAAGAACTGCATAAAATGGAATAAATTTGAACATTTTATGAAACAGCACATGAAATTGACAGATTTGCATAGTACCATTGGTGAAACAAAGAATATTTTAATATCCAATAATTTTGATGCTGTCATAGTCGGTGGTGACCAAATATGGGCAGTATCTAATACAGATTTCTATCTTGGTTATTTCTTACCTTTTACTCTGCCTCATTGTAAAAAAATATCATATTCCCCTTCAATGGGAGATTTCAAGTGGACACATCCTAACGATATAGACAATTTTCTTCGTAGTACCCTTGCTGATTTTGATGCTTTATCTATTCGCGAAAACTCAGCCGTAGAAACCTTGCAACAAATAGTGCAAAAGGAAATAGTTGCAATGCCAGATCCTGCGTGGCTACTATCTCCTGAAGAATATAATAAATTAGATACGAGTAAGAAGATAACCATGCACAAATATTTATTCTACTACGACCCCAAAAATGAACGAGACGAAGGAAGATACATTGCAAACTACGCAAAAAGAAATGGATTGAAAGCAGTTAATTCAAATTCAATATATTACCCGATGACATATTTTATCAATAAAAATGCTTCCGGACCGGTTGAATTTCTTAATCTTATCCGAAATGCAGATATGGTAGTCGGTCGCTCGTTACATCTATTGGTTTTTGCATTGCTATATCACAAACCTTTTTTGATTATCACTTCCAATCCGGATACAAGATTAATTGATATGCTTTCGCTGTTTCATGTTTCGGATAGGATTGTTTCGCCCGAACAATTATGTTTACTACCACAGCCACAAGATATTGATTGGAATTGGGTTGATGATAAAATCAATCAAATGCGTTCACAAGCCAATATGTTTTTCAAAACACACTTACTATGCAACCAATAATTACAATCGGAATACCTATTTATAATGTAGAACAATATGTTGAAAAAGCACTATTATCTGCATTAAATCAATCGTTTGCGTTACCTTATGAGATATTGGTGGTAGATGATAGGGGAACGGATAATAGTATGAGTATCGTTAATGATTTGAAACAAAGTCATCCGCGAGGTAATTGTATTCGTATTGTTGAACATCGTGAAAATTCAGGTCCCGGCTGTGCTAAAACAACGATTATAGAAAATGCACTTGGCACATATCTAAGTATTTTGGATTCTGACGATTGGATAGATGAAAAAATGTTGGATGTTTTATATACAAAAGCAATTGAGACTGATGCAGAACTTGTTGTAGCTGATGTTGTTCATGTATATGATGATACTTATTGGCAACGCACTCATTATAAAGAAAACTATATCAACCATAAAGGAGCAGGAGCCTATGCAATATCTCACAAGATAGAAAATATCCATCAAGAATGGTGGGGAAAATTATGGAGTGTAGATTTTTTGCGAAAAACTCATATATACAATGATTTTCGTATAATGGATGATGTTCTTCCTCATTTTAGAATGTGTGCCGAAGTTCAAAAAGTGGCGTGGGTGTCGTATGTGGTGTATTATTATCGCATTCGTTCAAACTCTTTGATGACGAGCGTTTTTTATGAAAAAGTACGACAAACAATAACAGCTTATGTAGAAACGATAGAGGAGGCAAAAACTTTATTGCAAGGCAAATATTGTAATATTGATGGTATCTATGACATGTTTGTTGATAGAGTGAGAGATGCGGTGTCAAATATAGCTTCTTTGCCTATCGACGATAGTGAGAAACAAACATTTGGCGCACAGATATATGATTTTTCTCAATATATCCCCAGCATTAAAGTCCTACACAATAAACATAACCGTTTAGCATATTTAATCTGTCGTAATAGAGACACCTATTCGCAAGCAAAATTAGCATTTTTGATTGCCCCAAAAAAACTATGGGGGAGATTATCTCGTAATTTATTAGGATTATTATAAGTCTATGAATATCTTGTTTGTATCACCAAGTTATAATCCCCTTGATGGAACGGGTTGGGGATCGGTTCAGCGAACGAATCTCTTATTTGAGGCTTGCACGCAATTGGGGCATGTAGATGTTATCACATTTGTAGATAATGTCGTATCTTCAAGGGAAGACTGCTCTGTACTGTACGCAAAATCAGATAATGAGATACACTATAAGGAAGGACGAGTACAAAAGTTGTTACGAATGTTCGCTCCATGGAACCCATATACAATGTTCCCGAAAAATGCTCACAGAGTGGCTATCGTTCGTCAATTCGTTCAGAAGAAATCTTACGACCTAATTGTGTGTCGATATATTCCTTCGGCAATGGAGTGCGGTTTGTTCGATTTTGCTGATAAGTTGGTAATTGATGTAGATGATAATCCGTCAGATGTGGAAAAAACGGCTGCACGCACTTCTCGAACTTTGCGAAATCGCTTATACCATCAATATCGTGCAGTAGTGATAGGTAACGTATTATCAAAAATACAAAACAAATGCCATTTTACTTTCTTTGCCAATCCAGCTCAGGCCATCTTTAAGAATTCTGCCTACTTACCGAATATACCATTCTACGATTATGATATGAAAGTTGTAGATTTTTCCAAGACGACAAATCGCATTCTCTTCGTAGGTAACATGAGTTATGGCCCTAATAGTGCCGGTGTATTACATTTTATCAAATATATTTTCCCTCTCATCCAAAAAGAAATACCAGACGCGGAGTTGCATTTGGTAGGAGGGTGTAATAATGAATCTTTTTTGTCACAATGTCGAGCGATTAAAGGCGTGCAATATATGGGATTTGTAGATAGTCTCGAAGATGAATATTCTCAAGCAAGAGTAGTTGCCGTGCCCATATATGGTGGTGCTGGGACTAATATAAAAGTGTTGGAAGCGATGAAAATGTGTCGTCCATGCGTGACTACTATTTATGGAGTAAGAGGATTCCTTGACTATTTCCAACATGAACAGGATATCTTTGTGGCAGATGATGATGCACTATTTGCATCGGCAATTATAGATATGTTACGTGATGAAACAAAAAATCATTCAATGTCTATTTGTGCAAATACAGCTGTGACAGAACATTTCTCACGAGAGAGCTTTAATAACATCGTAAAAAATAATTTAGCCCTATGATTCTTCGTTCTGACAATTACATTTCTAATCCTGTTGTTGCATGTAGCATCATTGTTTATAACCAAAAACAGTGGATTGGTCAATGCATTGAGGGTATGCTCATGCAAGAGTGCGACTTCCTATTTAATATCGTAGTTGCTGATGATTGCTCTACGGATGGCACACAGGATATATTGCGTGAATATCAGCAGAAATATCCTGACAAAATCAAACTCGTTCTTAATGAGAAGAATGGCGGCATTGCTGCTAATTGGGTAAGTTGTTGTCGGGCTTTGGAAGGTGGCGACTATGTGTCTTTCTGCGATGGAGACGATTATTGGTCAAACACAAAGAAACTACAATTGCAAGTAGATTATTTGCGAGCACACCCCCAATGCGTGGCAGTATCCAGCGATTATGACACTATGAATGCAGATGGTAGCAACTATAAATCATGTGTAAGAAAGGACAACCCTCCATTAACAGGGCATGTCCAATATGATTTATGGACATCTGGTAAAGCCCAAAATGCGTGGTGTTGTTTTATGTTTACACGGCATATATTTGATAAAATTCCTTTGCAAGGTTTTATAGACCATGATTTCCCATTTCAGGACTGGCCTGCATTAGTTATTCTTGCCGGCTATGGGGAATTCCATTATTTGCCAATCTCAACATGTGTTGTTCGCGCCGTATTGGGCTCAGACAGCAAAGCTGTTGATCTTCAAAAACTGATTAGACGTCAGCAACGTTCCTTCTCGATGAATAATTATCTTGCTTCACTTTTTCCTGATGTACTTCCTGTGGATGATAAAGAGACTTTTGATAGGTATATTGCAGGGACGTTAATTTCAACTTGCATATTGAATAACGATTATAAATCAGCCAAGCACTATGCCAAAGTCAATGGTCGCAAAACTGTGCGTAATTTATGTTGCCAAACTTGGTTGACTTTTCAACTTTTTAGATTTGCAAAGGCCTCTCGCAATAAACTGAGTAAGTGCCGTTAAACGTCACGCTGCACACTATAAATACAGGATTTCCACTGTTTAAAAGCGGTTCGTAGGCGGTTCGTAGCGGGTTCCGAACGGGTTTCAAAGCGGTTTGTTCCGTATTGTTCTCGGTACTCGTCCCTCTCTCTTGACGCTCCCCGCTAATGCTCCATCTTGAGGATTTGAGGATTTCGAACTGCCCCTTCGCCTACTCTTCGTTCACCCTTCGTTCACCCTTGCTTAACATCACAAAATCTTTTAGCGGTAATATCAATCACGATATTGCCGTTTTTTTATGCGTGCTATTCAGTGCCACCATTTCCGGCAAACGTTAAATGCCAAATGATCTTTGAAATAGTGTAGATAAAATTAATCTTGCTTCAGGATTTCTAACATTTCTGCAGGTGTCACTACAATAGGTGTCTTAGGGAAATGCTTTTGATTACCGGTTACAAGATAAGCATCATCCTTGCTGAGAGTGACTTCGTAGAATACGCGATCATCCTCATCAAGCATTGGCTCATTAAAAGGAACACGAGAAGACTCGATGCCATGCCGTTTGATTCCATCTATGAGTGCATCCCTTAACTTGTTATTAAAATGGAAGTAGTCACGAGAAAGAACGTCTTTGTATTCGGCTATTATTTCAGCATTATACAAAGGGATGAGTTCGTTATTCCATAGATATGAAAGTAAACGACTGATGGTTGACTCTTGAGACTTCGACAAAAGGGCTGATACCAAAACGTTGGTATCAATAACAGCATAAATCATAGTGCTTGCATTTGACGCTTGGCTGCTCGTTCTGCACGATAAGCCGCTATTTCGGCATTAATCTCTTCAAGTGACATTTCCGGAAGATTGTTGTTTACACGATATTGACGATTTTCTTCCATCAATCTTTGAAGACGAATATCATCTCTTTCCGTCTGTTTGCCGATTCTAAACGGAATGCTGCGAGTTTCGGCAACAGCTCGCATAAAGATGTTCATGGCGGTATTAGCGCTCATACCAAATTGCTCACATAAGCTATCAAAAGTAGCTTTTAATACTGCGTCCGTACGGACTGTCATAGTTGCTTGTGCCATAATAATGATTGCTTTTAGAAAGCATTATGCTTTCAATTCGACTGCAAAGATAATGCTTTTTTTTGATATGTGCAAATATTTAATGAAAAAATACTATTTTATCTACATTATAACTGTAAAACAACAAAAACATTAAATTATATGCAACACAAACTTCTCTCTATCGTAATCCCCGTGTATAAGGTGGAGGATTACATTCGTAAATGTATTGAGTCACTCATAGTTCCTGATAAGGAGCAATTAGAGTTACTGGACATTGTCATCGTCAACGACGGTACACCCGACCACTCTGCCATCATCGCCAAAGAGTATGAGGCGAAGTATCCGTCCGTTATTCGTGTCATAGACCAACAGAACCGCGGTCATGGCGGTGCGTGGAACCACGGCACCGAACTGGCAGTAGGAAAATACCTTTTCTACCTTGACTCAGACGACTGGTTCGATACCGAAGAACTCTCCAAACTTATCGACTACCTCAAAACGGCCGATACGGATATGGTCATGATGGACGATACTACCTACTATGCTGCCACAGATACATATCAAATCAATACCCATAAACATGGTAAACTCACCCCGGAAATGGTATATAATGCTGATAATTTCGATTGGTTAGGTACAGGACACGGCTGGAATATGACCTATGCCCATGACACTGTTTATCGCACATCCCTGTTGCAGCAGTTTATGCTCCTCTTTTGTGAACATGTGATGTACGATGATGTCTCTCTGCAAGGCATACCCATCGCCATCGCAAAAGATTTTATCTACACCAAACGCAATGTGTATCGCTATTACATAGGTCGCGAGGGACAGTCCTTTGACCCGAAAGTGCGTGCCAAACGTGCGGTAAACGATGTCAGCAAGGTGCTGGCTTTCTGTCTGGATTGGTATCGCCGTCATTGGGAGGCTATTCCCCAAGGAGTTACACGAGAGAGATACAGTCGCGACAATTACCAGTCTTGTGCCACATGGCATTACTACGAGTTGTGTGAGTTCCCCCTCCAATACTCCGTTCCCGCCTTGCGCGAGTGGGATGCTTTTATCCGCAAGGAGTATGCCGATATACCTCTTGACAAGAATGTCCGCTGGTATCGTGCGCTTCCTGCCTGGCTCTTTGTCTATGGCGTTCGCTTTAACAAACTCTATCACAAAGGCATCAAATGGCTGAAAAGGAGAATGAAAAATAAGTGTGCCCTTTAGCGGTATGCTTTCTCGTTAATTATTACCTGTCGTTAGCGGGTCAACATCAGTTTGACATTCAGGCCGACATTGTCGTTCTTAATCGGATAGGAAGACGAAATCAACGGGATAGTCGATTGGTGGTCGTAGAAGAATTGGATATTAATCTTCTGAGAAATAACATAATCAGCACTAATTTTTAACCCCCAAACCTTGGTGCCGCTGCTGGCTTGCGTGATGTTCTCCTCCACCTTACGTAACAACGTGGTAACATTCTTGTACGAGAAATCAGCCGTCAGTTTGAGGTCGTTACTTACCTTACGCTGTCCGCCGTTCTTGGCTTTTGCCGTGAAATGCAGATCCTTAACCGTGTAACCCGTACCTACAACAATCTCGTCTGTATGTCCTTCGGTAATCTGAACCGAACTGATATTAAGGGTGGCATTACGCTGTTTACGGTACTCGGTCTTGATGAGCAGGGAGTTCTTGAGCGTCATATTGAGACCAATCAACGGCGAGAATGATTCGCTTAAATTGACTGCCGATATGTCGTACGCACTGCTGGCAATAGGCATACTGGTGACGGCATCACGACGGAAACCGAGTGTCTTGTCCGAACTGCTTCCGGCAGGTACCCACGTGGAGAAACTGGTGTAGGAACTGATAGCGTATTTACATGTATAGGCGTGCGTTAAGACAAAGGACTTGAAATGTTCCTTAATGGCAGGAATACGTCCCAGACCGTCAAACGTGACACTCCAGTTTGGCATAATATGCAAAATGTCCATGAACGGATTGAAACTGACTTTGCCGATGTCCTGTTTGGTATAAGCAGCCAAGAAAGCGGGCACTAAGACATCTGCCGAGTTGTTGCTGACTTGTCCGCTATAGGTCTTGCCGTGAATAGAATCAGGGAAGATAGGATTAGAGGGGTAACGAATACCCTCGTAACGTTGTTGAACACGGTGTCTCATAACTTCCCTGTTGGACAGGAAACGGTCGAAGGTGGCAGAGGAATAATTGCTGCTGGCTTTGCCGATCTTGTCAAAGGCGGAGGCTATCGCCACTTGGGTGATGTTATACGATCCGGTCATCGTTTCCTGCAAGGTGCTCATGCCCTCATCGGGACTGACTGAATAGAGCAGGGACGACGAACGTGCCTCGTAGCGTTTGCCGTTCATCTGAATCTTAAAGCCGGGGAAGGGCTCCAAGGTTATCTTGATATCAAAGTCCGACGTACTAGCCAAGGTGGCAGGTTGCGCTATGCTGTCGCTTAGTGCCAGCCAACCTCTGTCTTTGGCTTTCTCGATGTAGTTCTTCGGGAAGAAACCGAAGGCAAAATCCCACCCCGGTGCATAAGACGAACCGCCTTGGTGATCCTGACCGAAGAAACCAATCTGCGGGTAGAAACCGGGTACGGTCAGAGCGTCGGTCTTACGGTAAGTAACCTGTACACGGCGTATCATCGTACCGAAATACGCGGCAAAGTCCATCGCCAATTCGGCAGGCGTACGTTTATTCGGGTCACGTGTTGCCACGGAGATAGCCACGTTCTTATGACTCTCTTTGCAAGTGACTACAATCTTGTTGGCACCATCGGCTTTGAATTTGATATGAACAGCCTTGCCGGCGGCATCGGTTGCCATAACGGTCAGGTTCTCTGAATTGAGTTTATGGTCAATCTCTTTGGCTTGTCCTGCTTCCAAATCAACAGTCTCGGAATAGGTCTTGGGTCGGAACGGTCGCAAGGAAGTTCGTCCGGACATACGTTGATTGAGTTGTTTCCAGTATTTGGACTTGCTGTATAGATTCTCGAAATTGGCTTGCCCGTCAACTTGCCATGAGCGCGACGACATAGCCGTATTGCCGTAGTTGGTGCTGGAATTGCTAGTGACAGTCCTGTTCCACGTATAAGTGCCGTTGTAGGAGGCATTGGCAGTCAGCCATTCCATATAGGGAATACGGTTGAACGGTACGTTCCACGAAGCGGTAAAGACTTGTTGGTAGGTGCAGGGCGTACCCCATGTTCTTAAACTGCGCTTCACGGTGTCTTTCCACGCCTCGTAGTAATCGTGCGAGAAATTATAGTCCTTAATAATCTCCGGCGTATAGTAACCTTCGTCAACGGTGGAGTTCATGGCTGTATGGAACGAGAACTTGATGTTCTTGGTCAGGTTGTATTTGAAGTCAAAATTACGGTCCCACGTAAAGTCCTTGCTGAAGCTCCATTGCTGGTTGGTGGGTTCGCCCGGGTTGGTGGGGTTGAAATCCCGCATCTCCAGTTGTGAGAACGTACGGTGCATATCCGTGTTGAAGGACCACGACTGCGGCAGGTAATAGAGGTTGAACTCGGTCAATATCTTGGCGTTCTTCACTTTTTCCATATCCTTGAACGGTTCCCACGGTTTGGGGTTGAACGAATAGGCATAGACGAAAGACCCTTTGTGCTCGGTGGTCTTGTCGATGGCTATTTCGGGCGAACGTTGCGTCTGCTTGTTATAAGCCACCGATAGAGAGAAGTTGGCAGGGTCGTAGAACATATCTTTTTTCTTGGAGTGTATATCCACTTTGAAGTTGGTCAAACTCCACGACAAACTTTCCTTAACCGTATTGGCAAGGTCTTTGATGGAGTCTTTTTCGTGCTTGGTCTCGTAGGTGTCTAAGGACTCTTGGAGTTTGATATCGGTGTCGGTCGGGTCGTATTTAGGCGAGTTGACATCTTTGGAGTAGCTGACGTATAGAGGAATACGCAGTTTGGCTTTTTCGGGGAATAAGCGTCCTGCCTCTAAGGCGGCACTGACTTGGATTTGGTAGTAGTTCTCCATGTTGCGGCTCTGCACGTTACTTTCCACACTACCGAATCCGGCTGTCTCTACACGTCCGGATACATTCAGTTGGGCAATATCACTAATGCCGAGTCCTACATTGGCCATAGCTGCCACACCGCCTTCCTCGTTAAACTCACTCAGTCGCAACTCGTTCACCCATACTTCTCCGTCCAGAACGGTGCTCTTATCCTTGCGGTTACGCAGACCGATAACGATATATTCCACATCTTCCAAGGTTGGGTTACCCAGTACGGTGATGCGGTTGTTATCGCCGTCATAGGTGGTGAACGGCTTGGTATTGCTGACGCTGGAATCGCCGGAACGTTTACGTTTGTTGCGCGATGTCTTGGCTCCGGTAAGTGCCGAGAACGGAATATCGATATTGTTGTTCGGATTCCACACGATAAGGCGGTCGTTCTCGTTATCGTTGTTGTAACTGGTTCCCGGAGGCGTTATTTTCAAAGGCACCTCGTATTCGTAGTAGTTGGAAGTCATATCTGTTCCCAACCGAACGAAACAGGTCAGTTCATCGTCTAACAACTCGCGTTCACCCGGTATTGCCTCGGCGTGAATAAACATCTGCAATCGTTTATAGTTACGCAAGTCCATCGTGACACCTTTATATACCGCGCGCGCGTTGTTGTACTCCAGATTATGAACGCGCAGCACCAAAGCCTGCTCGTCTTGTGAAATCAGTTGGGCTTGTCCAGGGTCGGTTTGACGGCTGACACCAGGAGGTAAGACATAGTTGACCGGTGAGCGTCTGCCGTCCTGCTCGATGGAAACAGCCTGCACGTCTAACGATGAGTTGGAGCCGGGCAGGGTGGTGTTGTAAACAGGTATCTGTTTGCTCTCGTCGTTGTAAAGACCTTTGGTGTAATTGCGCCACTCGCCGCGCACCAGGTCCATCGTAGCGAAACGCAGCGTGGTGGTGTCCGGGCACTCAGTCAGGTACATACGCATAAACCGAATAGATTTGAAATTACGTATGCCACCCACACGTTTGCAATTGGCTGAATCGCCTTTCAAAGGAATCTTGAACTTATACCACGTTACTTTGACTGTCTCGCCGTTCTTGAGCGTGACGTTGGTTTCCATTTTCTCGGAGATAAAGTTAGACCCGGCAGCCATAGCAGAGGGAGTCAGATTAACCTCGTATTCGTAGTATTTCTCATACTCGTTGAGGGTGTTGTCTCGGTTCATATCCTCTATATCGGGCATCAGGGTTGAGGCTGTTCCATAGTCGGAGCCGCCCGATTCGGGTGAGTTGCCTTCGGTTCCGTTATAGTGCTTATACCGGTCTAACACACTGGTCTTGGCATTGTCGTAATCGCTGCCACGATAGTAATGATAGTTATCGCCGGCAGGGTCATTAAGTGGAGAGAAGGGGTCTGCTTGCCACTTGGGTAATAAATCAGTACCCTGTGCTATTTGTCTCATCTCTTCCACGAATTTCTTATAGGTTGGATATTCTTTTTCCTGTGCGGTACTCAAACCGTCCAATCCGACATCTTGTGCCTCGCGTGCGCCCGATTCATTGCTGAACGCAATGGTGGTACTGGTCGTACGCGGTACACGTCCCCACACGGTCGTGTCAATCATAGTGACATCGTTGGGGTTGATAGGCAGACCGTGCTCAAAACTCTTCTTGCCGTCGCGTAACACATCTTCGCTCACATCACCCAAGTCGATGTATAATTTACCGCCTTGGTAGTTGTTATTGGTCAGGTTGGGGTCCATGAGCCAGAACTCGATATATTCGATATTGGCTTTCTCGAAGTCCGTATTGTCCAGCCGTCGCATCATACCGCCCCAACGTGTTGTCGGATTGGTCAGTTCACCCTGCGGGGTGTACTGCCCTTGTGTATAGACGTTGTACGGACCGCGCTCTTTGGGGTAGAAAGATAGGTTGAGGATAGTGAGACGTGTGTCCTCGTTCGCCAGCGATTCTTTATTGGGGAATATCTCCTGCTGATAGACGATACGTGTACGGTGGTCGGAAAGGATATTTACATCGTCCTTGATATGTCCGGGTGTGTTCGATTGGGGGTGCCCGAAAATAGGATCGACGGCATACCAGCTCAATAGGGCGCGGTTCTTGCCGTATTCGATATTATTGCTTAACTCGGACTCTTTGAATCGGCTTGGTGTGGAACTGAGGAACCAGTTGCTGGGGTAATGTACATCAATCGCCGTGGTGGTCGATTCGAAGTCGTCTATGTAACTGGTACCGGCTTTGCCCACGTCTTTGGTGTGCCCGGGAATAAGGTGTGCAAACTCGGCACCTATTTGGAACGTACTGGGTGCAGTGGCGGTAATCCAAGGTATCCTGTCCAGTAAATTACTCAGCCACATCATATCCGTCTTGTAGTTGAGGTTGAGTCCCCAGATGGTGTTGGACAGAGGTTCCATGCCCGCACTTACTTTGGTCGTGAGAGGTGTCTCACGCAAGTGCATCAAAGTACCGCCGATAGAGAAGTCCTTGTTGAAATCGTATTGCAGGTGCAGTCCGTATAGTCCCTTACGTTGCATACCGAAGGTGGATTGGTTCTCCAACTGCACGTTGATATTGGTTCCGGCCTCAATGAGGGACTGATTCAGAATGGTAACGATACCCATGTTATAGTCCACGGTGTAGTCCACATTCTCGACTAAGGTAGCACCGCCGGCGGTAACATGTACGCTACCGCGAGGTATATTCATGGCGTTGAGGCGTATCTCGCTGCTGTTCGTACCCTTATACTTACCGGTTAGCACGAATTTATTTTTCTCGCTCATCTCCTGCGCCACGACTAAGGTGGAGTCGTACAGTTCTTGGAAGCAGTATTTCTTAATCAGTCTGGGGTCGTTGCCCAATTGGGAAGCCAAGTGTGAACCGAAAGGTTCCAAGACAGGGAAGATAACACGTCCCATACTGCTCAAAACGGTATAGCCTTCCACGTAGTCAAAGCGTCCGTCAGGGTAGGGATTATTGCGTTGGTCAAGGCGGTCGGCATTGAGCACGCGGATTAACTGCTTGCCTTTGGTATATTGACCTTCAGGCAGGTATTGGACTTCCTGACCGATGGAGTCGTTACGGTATTTGACATACAACTCAAATTTCTCGGAACTCATACTGCTCGCACCCAAGGAGTAGATATTTTTCATCATCAGGTGCCATGTACCGTACTTATCGTTCTGCCGCCCCTGCATGGGTATAGGAGCCGTATTGCTGCTACGCAGCATTTTCAAAATAAGGGTAGGAGCCTGACGGGAGTCTTGACTCGTGCTGTTTTGGTTCATATCGGCAGAGAACTCACCGACTTGATAGACCTTGCCGCCGTAGGTGTATTCGTATGCTACAGCCAGCACCTCGTCCTGGAGCAAGGCGGATTTAAGCGATATATAACCCAATGTGGCGTTCAGTGTGTATTCTCCGGGGCTCAATAGACGGGCTGACTCTATCTTGTCGTAGTCTTCGCCACCCATAAAGGTATGCTCGGCACTGCCCCATGCCTGCGCCTTGCCTTGCAGAAAAGAAGTAACCGATTGTATATTACGTACATCGGGCTCGTCCTTGATAAGGGAGTAGAGGGTGTTGGCATCGTTGTATGGCTTGTTCTCGCGCTGTTGTGCCACTTTGTAGAAATGAGTATCCAGCAGGTGGTCACGTTCTCCTTCTCCCAAGTCGGTAAAGGCGATGATATTGCGTGCTTGGTCGTAGTTGCCCCGTTTGTTGGTCACCCATACTTCGATACGGTTGATGGTCACGCCTCCCGTTACGAAAGGCATCGACTCCATCGCCTTCTCGTAGTTGTCGCGGAAATAGTAGCCGAGGAAGAAGTGCTTGTTCTCGTCGTAATTATCTGCCTGCACTTCAAATTTGGTCATCTGTGCGCCGCCTTCTGACGAGGCGGACTGGCTTTCGCTGTTTTGCTGGCTGATTAAACCCTGTATGTGCAAACGTCCGAATTTCAAGTCGGTTTTAATACCGAACAGGGCTTGGCTACCTTTGATAAGGTTGGAGTTGAGGTCCAAACTGACATTACCGGCCTCGATGGATTGGATAATATCGTCCTCTTCGCCTTTGTAGGCTATCTTGACGTTCTGTTGGTCTGCTGCAAAACTGGCTTCGGTGTTGTAGTTCATCTGCATAGTGAGACGTGTACCTACTTGACCGTTCACGTTCAGTTGGATCTTCTCGTCAAAGTCGAAGATGTTGTTATTACGGCTTCGTTTGGTAAGCGAGGGGTTGTCAATGTATTGGTGCTTGAACCCGAACATCAGTTCGGCACTACCTTGCAGTTTCAGTTGCACGCCGCCGGGACCGAACACCTTATCGGCGGGACCGATATTGAATTTCATATCGGTTATGTCAAATTTCTTCTCGTTATCGTGCTCCACCTCACCGATTTTTTGCTGCCAGTATTGGTGGATAAATTGTTTCTCGGAGTAGTCTTTATATTCCTCCGGTGTCATCAGATAGGGTGTCGAGATGTCCAGGTCGCCCACCTTGGTGTGCATAATATAATAACCCGTTGTCGGTTGATATTCCACAACGGTTGTTACGTTATTTTGCACCTCCTGTGCCATCAGACAGAATGGCAGCAGTAACGATAATATAAGTGTTTTAACTTTCAACTATCAACTATCAATTATCAACTATCAATTATCAACTATCAACTATAGCATCTTCAACGCTTCGCGTATGATTTGTTCCACAGCTACTGTCGGTGTCTGTTTAAGAATCTTGTCCACCACTTTGTTGCTGGCTGCGGCTGCAAAGCCGAGCATGACTAATGCGCTGACGGCTTCGTCTTTGACCGGATTGTTCTCTACGGGGAACATTGTGCATTGTGCATTGTCAACCGTCAACCCGTCTCCGAGGTCTATCTTGAGTATTTTGTCTTTGAGGTCAACAATGATGCGTTGTGCTGTTTTGGGTCCGAGACCTTTAACTTGTGCGAGTGCTTTGCTGTTGCCTGTTGCTATTATCTGGCGCAGTTCGGCAGCCGTGTAGGCGGACATAATCATACGTGCCGTGTTGCCGCCTATGCCGCTTACGCTCATCAGCTGCACAAAAATCTCCCGTTCGCCTTTGGTGCAAAAACCGAATAAGTCGTGGGTATCCTCACGAATAATCTCTGTGGTGTATAGTTTGACCTCTGTCTGGTCTATCAGACTGGAATAGGTAGGCAGGGCGATGTTGATATAATAACCCACACCGGCTGCTTCTAAAACGGCGTATGTGGGATTTAGTTCTGCGATAGGTCCTTTTACGTAATCAATCATACTCGTGCATTATGCGTGTTGTGCGTATATGTATGCGCGTATTCGCGAAAAAAAGCGTGCAAAGATACAACAAAAATTTGATATACGCAAATAAATCGGGCAATAAAGTGATATTTATATCACAATGTGGTGTTTTTTTGAACGATGTGGGTGGCTTACTCTCGCTCCGTCGTTTTTGATGATACCACTAAAAAATGGGGTAAATGGATATTTTGTGCTAAAAAAAATGCGGGTAAATGGATATTTTGTGCTAAAAAATTTGCGGGAATCATTTTTTTTTTGTACTTTTGCAGTGATTTTCAATGACATATTATTATGGAAAAAGTATTCAAACGCAAGCTTTATCAAAAAATGCTTGAATGGAAAACGCAGCAGCATGGTCAGACAGCCCTTTTGATAGAGGGTGCTCGCCGTGTTGGTAAATCAACGTTGGCGCAACAGTTTGCTGAATCGGAATATGAATCCAACATCTTGATTGATTTCAATATAGTACCTCAAGACATCATGGACTTATTCAATGATTTGTCCAATTTAGATGCTATTTTTGTTCGCTTGCAACAATATGCGAAAAAGGTGCTAATTCCTAAGCAGTCGGTAATCGTTTTTGATGAGGTGCAGCATTGCCCTCGTGCTCGACAAGCAATCAAGTATTTGGTTCAAGATGGGCGTTATGATTATATAGAAACAGGTTCGCTTATCAGTATCAAAAAGAATGTAAAAGATATTACTATTCCCAGTGAGGAATCTCGGCTGACTCTATACCCTATGGATTATGACGAGTTTCGTTGGGCATTGGGTGACAATGCCTCGTCTCTATTACTACGCCAATTCTACGAGCAAAAAATGCCTTTGGGAGTTGCTCATCGCAGTACTATGCGCGACCTGCGGCTGTATATGTTAGTCGGAGGTATGCCACAATCTGTAAATAAATACATAGAGACTAATAATTTGCAGTTGGTAGATAGCATAAAACGGGATATTATTCGTTTATATGCCGATGATTTCAAGAAGTTAGATCCTTCAGGACGGTTATCAAAGATGTTCCTCAATATCCCTGCACAATTGACAAGCGGATATAATCGATATATTCCAAAACAAGTAGTTGGTGATGTGGATGGCGGTAAGATGATAGAACTCCTCAACGACTTGGAAGACAGCAAAACGGTCTTGTTCGCTCACCATGCTTCTGATCCCAATGTTGGCATGTCTTTATCGGAAGATCTTTCCAAATTCAAGATATTCACTTCTGATACGGGGTTGTTTGTCACATTGGCTTTTTGGGATAAGGATTATGCCGAAAATGTGATATACGATAAACTATTAAGCGATAAATTACAAGCCAATTTGGGCTATTTGTATGAGAATTTAGTGGCTCAAATGCTCGCTACATCGGGAAATAAATTATTCTATTACACTTGGGCAAAAGATGAAAAACACAACTACGAGATTGACTTCCTCTTATCGCGAGGGAGCAAATTGGTTCCAATAGAAGTCAAGTCTTCTGGCTATGCCACACATAAGTCTCTTGATGCTTTTTGTGAAAAGTATTCATCTCGCATTGCTCAGCGTTATTTATTATATACAAAGGACATACAAAAGCAAGGCGAGATAGTTCTTCTGCCTGTATATTTAACCCCATTTTTATAATTGTTGGATTGGAGTTGGGGCTTGATTTGGCGAAAAATCTAATTATGCAAGTTTTGGATATATTTTTGTTTTTTATTTGCATATTTGCAAAATAATTCGTAACTTTGCAGTCGAATTGAAATGTACATCGCTATTGCGGGAAATATTGGTGCGGGAAAAACGACGCTGACCAAGATGTTGGCTAAGTATTACGGCTGGGAACCACGTTTTGAAAGCGTAGGTTTTAACCCGTATTTGGAGGACTATTACGGCGACATCAAACGTTGGTCGTTCTGCTTGGAGACGTATTTCCTCAAGGAACGTTTCAAAGATATGCTGGCGGTGATGCAGTCCGCACATACCATTGTTCAGGACCGCAGTATATTCGAGGGCGTGTACGTGTTTGTCACCAATAATTACCGCCGTGGCGACCTGTCCGAGCGCGACTATAACACCTACATGGAACTCTTCCGTCACATGACCTCGATGATGCGTCTGCCCGATTTGATGATCTACCTGCGTAAGTCTGTTCCGGCGTTGATAGCGCAGATTCAGAAGCGTGGGCGCGACTACGAAAAGGGCATGCAGATAGACTACCTGAAGGACCTGAACGAACGATACGAAGACTTTATCTATAATCAGTACGAAGGACGTGTGTTGGTGATTGATTCGGATAATATGGATTTTGAGAATAATCCGGAGGATTTCAGACTGATTGTCAATAAGATAGATGCCCAACTGTTCGGACTCTTCTCGGAAGAGAATTGGAAACACTAAACCTGCTCAACCCATAACAGAACAAAGACCGCCTTCGGCTGATGGAATAAGGATAGTCCATATTCTATACTCCAACAGTGAGCAACGCGAACGGTCTATGCTCCAAAAGTTAAACCCTTTAAACTCAATAATATGCATATCGCGATAGCCGGTAATATCGGTTGTGGTAAAACCACACTCACCAACATGCTTGCCAAACATTATGGCTGGACTCCACGTTTTGAATCCGTTGACTTTAACCCCTATTTGGAAGATTTCTACGGGGATATGTCGCGTTGGTCTTTTAATCTGCAAATCTATTTCCTGAACAAGCGTTTTCAGGATATTATTGACATATCCAAGTCGCAGGATTATATCATTCAGGACCGTACTATCTACGAGGACGCGCGTATCTTTGCGCCCAACCTGCATGAGCAGGGTTTCATGTCCGACCGCGATTTTGACAACTATTCTGACTTGTTCAATCTGATGATGTCGCTGGTCAAGATGCCGGATTTGATGATTTATATCCGTTCAAGTATTCCCAATCTGGTGGCGCAGATTCAGAAACGTGGCCGTGCTTACGAGTCCTCTATGCGTATCGATTACCTGCAAGGCCTGAACGATAAATACGAGGCGTGGATAAAAGATTACAAGGGTAAACTGTTGATTATTCCGGGCGATACGTGTAAGTTCGGTAATGACCCGAAAGATTTCCACTGGGTTACCGACCGTATCGATGCCGAGTTGTTCGGCTTGTTCCCCTTCGAATCCGAGCAGAACGTAGGAAAAGAGATAAAATAAATCTTCCATTCTCAACTATCAACTATCAACTGTCAACTGCCAACTGTCAAATGATTGCCTCATTTTTGAGATATATTGCAATCGAGAAAAAGTATTCTGACAAAACGGTTCAGGCTTATGGCGATGACCTGAGAAACTTTTGCTCTTTCTTAAACTGGGAAACGGAAGCGTTTGACCCGGCGAAAGTGAGCGAAGCGGATGTGCGCGAGTGGCTGGTGGCGATGATGGACAATAGCGGCAATTCTCCGCGTAGCGTCCGGCGTAGGCTGTCCTCCTTGCATTCTTTCTACAAATTCCTGCTGCGTACCGGTACGGTCAAAAAAGATATTACGCGCCTTGTCATTGCCCCCAAGGTGGATAAGCCCTTGCCTGTTTTCTTCAAGACATCAGAGATGGAACGGGCTACGGAGATGACCGATGTGGATATAGAGGCGGTTACGGTGGACGATTTCACTCGTATTCGTGATAATCTGATTATCCAGATGCTCTACCAGACCGGCATGAGGCGGGCTGAGTTGCTGGGGCTGCACGACAGCGATGTGCGCTTGGAGGCGGCTGAGATACGAGTGTTCGGTAAACGCCGCAAGGAACGTATTGTGCCGATAGGCGATAAACTGATTGGTGCTATACGCAAATATCTTGCAGCACGGCAGAAAATAGATGTAATTCCGCTGTCAGCACCTGACGATGGCACGTTTTTTGTTCAGCAAAAAGCAAAAGGTATATGGGGACCGATGACGAAAAATACCGTGTATCACATCGTGTGTTCGATGATGGGCGAGGTATCTACGCTGAAGAAACATTCGCCGCACGTGTTGCGACACACGTTTGCAACGTCTATGTTGGACAACGGTGCCGATATTCGGACTATTCAGCAACTGCTCGGACATGCCAGTTTGGCTGCCACGCAGGTATATACGCATACTACGTTTGAACAAATACAAAAAACATATAACCTCGCGCATCCACGCGCGAATAAAAGAAAGGAGTAATTATGAAACTGACCATCAATCCGGTGAATTTTGAGATTGCGGAGCGTCTCGAAAAGTACATCAACAAGAAAACAACCCGCTATGGCAAGTTATTAACCAACCCCAGTGCCGAATTAGAGATTCGCATGACGGTCGTTAAACCCGAAACAAACCTGAATAAACAGACCCAGATACGTGTCTTGGGCAATGGTCCTGAGATGTATGCCGAAAAGACCTGTGACAGTTTTGAGCAAGGTATTGACTTGTGCTTGGAGGCCATCGACAAACAGATTGAGAAACTGAAAAACAAATAAAAATTGTGCAAAATTTAATATCTTTATTAAAATATGTTTTATAACATAAAATTTTATTTGCACAATTCTTAAAAAAGCAGTACCTTTGCCCTCGCAAATGGGGAAAGTACGTCCGAAAGCACCCTTTGCCGGGTGCTTTTGGTGGCATTTAACCCGAGCGTCCTTTACCCCCGCAAAACTTATTAAACCCGCTCAACCCGCTCAACTCGCTCAACCAGTTAAACAATATACATCATGAAAAACACTTTAACACACATCAATTTCTCTGCGAAGAGGGAGCTTTCTACCCCCCCCTGTAATTCGCACGTTTTAATCAATTCCTCAACATTTATGTTAAGCAAGGGTGAACGAAGGGTGAACGAAGGGCTAACGAACCGTTTTTATCCCTCAATTTCACCGATTCACCGCAACCTTGTCACTCCTCAACTCGTCGAAACCTCGACTCGCCGAAACGTCGTTTCTTCGGTTTTCCAACAAGCAGCCCCGCTGCCCAACAATGCCGCTCGCGGCAACAACAAGCGACTCCGTCGCTCAACAATTGCCACCGGCACGTTCCGCCGCGTCGCTATGCTCCTTTGTGTCCTTCTTCTCGGCATAGGTCAGATGTGGGGAGCAGTTCCGGCAGATACCTATTATAAATTTACGACATCTTATTCAAGTGGCAAAACAATTGCTCCTACTAGCGGTGAAACATCTAATTTAATTACATGCGGAACAAGTGGCTCTGTTGCATCATCATCTGCTAAATTCGCTGATAAGTCGTATTCTTATGGATTAAAATTGGGAAATACAGTTGCCAAAGGCGCGACAATTGATATTAGTGCTAGTACAGAACATCCAGCTCATGTGATTATTTATTGTTCTGCTAGTGGAAAAGAAATTTATTTGCAATACGATAATAAAACAATTAGTTCTGGGTATGTGTATGCTGCTCCGACGGTGGTTGATTTAGTCACAACAAACAATGGCACGCATACTCTTGTGACAAATGGTGATACATATTGTTACGAAATAAAAGTTTTGTATGAGGGAAACGACAATATTATTACAACTGCACAATCTGGTGTTAATATGTCGCTTCCTGCAACATTGACAGCAACTACTCCTGAGTTGGCATTTTTCAAAATGGTTGAAGTGAATATAACAGATGGAAAGTTTGTTTTCGGAGGAAATCGAAGCGGTGCAAGACGAATCGTTTATTTTACTGCGAATTTAACGGGGAAATTAACAGTTGAGTTTGAAAATACGAGCAATTCAGGAAGAACTGGAAGTATTTTGAAAATGACGGATTTCAAGACGGTAGGCGATGCAATTAAAACAACACAGACATTAAAAAGTAGTGGCACTAAAACAGAGACTTTGGAAGTTGATGTAGAAAAGGGAAAGATGTATGCAATAGCTGCAAGTGGCTCAGACATTCGTATTAATTCTCTAAGTCTTGCTTCTTCTTCTTTTACCGTTACTTTCCACAAAAACGATGGAACGGAAACTACTGCTACTCAAACAGGAATCAAACCAAGTACGGCTACTAATCTAAATTTGCTCACTACCATTGGTTGGTCTCGTACTGGCTATGACTTTGGTGGTTGGGCAGAAAGTGCAAGTGGCGATGCTAAATTTAGTGATGGCGGTTCCATCACCCTCTCCTCCAATAAAGATCTTTACGCCAAATGGACTGCCAATACTTATGACATTATCTTAGATGCCAACGGCGGTGCTGCTGATGGTTCGGCTAAAGCTACCTACGATGGCGGTATTTCTGATTATACTCCTGCAACTCCTTCTGGCGAAGGACAAACACTTCTTGGCTATTTCAGTGCTACCACAGGTGGCAACAAGATAATTGATGCTTTGGGTGCTTTAGTTGCTGACAAATGGACAGATACAAAAACG
The DNA here is from genome assembly GCA_024400275.1 of Paludibacteraceae bacterium. The sequence continues at coordinate 40,765 of JAKSMY010000011.1, forward strand.
AATAGACTGTATGCTCAATGGGCTACTTCTTGCACAGTTCGCTTTATGGCTAACGGAGAAGTCTTTGATACACAAACTGTTGGTCTTGGCGGAAATGCTACTACTCCAGAAGGCACTCCTGAAGCTCCTCAGGGAAAGGGATTTGGCGGTTGGTCAGACGCAGATGGTGGTGCTGCTGTAGATGTAGAAAGTATCACAATTAATGGTGACAAAGATTTCTACGCAGTTTGGAAGGATCTACGTACTGTTTCTTTTGCTACAGGATGTGGTTCTGCTATTGACCCTGTTACTGTAATAGACGGACAACCTGTGGCTAAACCTACAGACCCAACTCGCACTAACTGGGAGATAACCAAATGGCAACTGGAAGGTGCAGATTACAATTTCGACTCTCCTGTCACAAGCGACATCGAACTGACTGCCGTTTGGCAAAGAAAAACCATCAGTGGCTCAACCGAACCGAAAGAAGTTATTGTTGGAACGACTAAATCTGTTTCCAAAACCAATCCTGATTATGGTTATAGTCAATCGTATGAAAGTGGTAAGTATCAACTGACAGGTGGTATGTATGGTGGTAATTCCGGAAAACGTTACATCAAATTCTCTATACCGGCTAATTATACAGGTGTTGTTTATTTGGCAGGTAGTAAAAGTAGTGACCGTAAATTGGTTTTAGTGTCATCTGCTACTAAAGAGCTTCATGATGGAATGACTGATGGTCAAGCAACATTTACAGAAGCCGAATCATTGATATACATATCGCTATCTAGTTCTAAATCAACAGGTAGTGGAACAAGTGCATCATTAGCTTCGGGTGATTACTATGTAACATCTGTTAACGGAGGTCTAGATATTACGGGGTTGGAAGTTACTCTTACCTCTTCTCCTATTACTGCTACTTTCAAGGATGGTGAAGTGGTCAAGCATACTGTTTCTGCTACAGCTAACGAGGAATTGGGTAACTTGTTCTTGGATTGCGAACTGCCTGAATTGGCTGACCATGACGGTTTGACTTTCTTGGGCTGGTACAACGGCGAAAATAAAGTAACCGCAGAAACCACTATTTCTGCTTCTACCACCTATACTGCTAAATGGCAAGGTGAAGAACATACTGTTACTTATAAAGCTGATAATGGAATTAATGATGACGTGGAAGAAAAATATGAAGTCGGTAAAATAGTTACAGTGAAAGAATGTTCGTTTACAGTTCCTGAAGGCAAAGAATTTGATCAATGGATATTTACTCCAACGGTAACTATCACAGAGGGCAAGTTCACAATGCCCAACCAAGATGTTGTTATCACCGCTCAATGGAAAATCCATCAACTTAGTTCAGATGCCATGCTGAGTGACCTTAAAGTGGATGGCACAACAGTTAAAAACTTTGCTGCTGGCACATTCACTTACGATGTTGAGTTGCCTTTCGGAACAACGACCGTTCCTAACGTTACGGCTACCAAACACGACGAACTCGCAAAATCCGTTGAAATTACTCCAGCATCGGCTATTCCGGGTACTGCAACTATCGTTGTTACTGCCGAAAATGATGCCACCCAAACTTACACTATCAACTTCACCGCTGTGGCTTCTAAAGTCATCAACCTTGTATATGCTACAGGTAAATCTGCTTGTGTTGAGGGAACAGACCAATCTGCTGTTGTGAAGAGTGATGATGCTAAAGTGTCTCCGTATATCAAGAAAATCAGTGGTGCAACAGAAGGTACTTCTTTAAATTCTACAGGTACTATTGAGATTAAAACACAAGATGGTTATGTATTTACGGGTATGTCTTTCTATGGGAAGATTGAAAATAAAGAATCATCAGGCAATAAATTAGAAATCTCTTTAGATGGAGGAAAAACATGGCCGATTTCTGATGCTTCCAATCTTAGCAAAGATGAAGAACATTGCGACGTGGTGTCGGGAGCAAATACCAATTCTATCCAAATAAAGGTAGGAACAAGTGAGGGTGTCTGGATTCGTAATATGCAGTTGATTATCGAAAAAGGTTGTGCTCCTTCTTCTTTATCTTGGACGGAAGAGCCTGCTGACTTCCAAAAAGATGGTAACGCTCCTATCTTCACTGCTAAAGCCAACAATGGCAATACGATTTCCTATTCTACCGGCAATGAAGATATTGCTACTATCGCAACAGACGGTAAAGTTACTGCCAAAGCACTTGGTACAGTTGCTATTATAGCCAATGCCGATGGTGGTGACGGCGAGATTTATTGCGAAGGTACTCCTGAACAACTCTCTAAAGAGATAAGTATTTACTACTTGGTAAAATTTGATGCACAGGGTGGTGACATTACGCCGAAAGATGTTAAATACACCACCACCGCAATTGCTGAAGCTCCTTCGGCTGGCGAACAGGCAGGTTATAATTTCGTTGGTTGGTTCGATGCTGCCGAAGGTGGCAACCAAATCACCTTCCCTTATGCCCCTGATGCAAGTGGTACTCTCTACGCACAGTGGCAATCATTATGTGAAGGTCCTACTATCACCACTAACCCCGCAAGTGCTAACTACCTGATTGGTCGTACAGCAACCAATTTAGTTTGCGAAGCTACTCCAAGTACAGACGGCTTGACTCTCACTTATAAATGGTATTCTTCTAACACAGAAGATGGCGAATACACCGAAACTACCAACGAGATTAGCACAGCTACTGCAAGTTCTAAGTATTACTACTGCATCGTGACCGAAGAAGGTTGCGCCAAAGAAGCAACATCTGACAAAGTCCTTGTCACCGTCGCTCCCAAAGATGGTACAAGTATCATTAAAGCAATATATCAAAATGATAAGGAAGCCAAGGTTGAGGGCCTATATGCAGGAACCGCTTCCGTTAAGCTAAATGGTCAAAAACTGGATAAGGGAGATTATTATTTCTATATAACCCTTGACGGAACAACACTATTGGCAACTGATGTACTGAAAGTTAATTTGGTTGACCAAAGTAGTGTCGGCAATAAAACTTTGGATGTATATTGTGGTGTAGGTGAACTTTCTACTTTGTGGCAATCAATAGCCACAAATAAGCATAACGCAGGCGATAACACATATACGCTGACTGGTTTGTCTGCCGATATGACTTCTATTGGGTTCAAACGTACTGACAATACGAACAATAAAATAAATAGTATTGAAATTCTCCGTCCGATGAATCCAATCCTGATGGCACTTACCATTGACGGTGTAAGTGCTACTATCAACAAGGAGGCTAAGACCATTGAAGTGGAATTGATGCACGGTACTAATCCTGCGGAAGTGGAATTCGTTCCCACTATCCTCGCTAATGACGATGCAGAACACCAAGCTTCTGCTGCTCTTGACGGCACGCTCGCGTACAATACTCCTATTAATTATATAGTAACCGACAAAGATGGTGACCAGACAGTATATTCTCTTACTGCCACGGAGCAAGCTATTAGCAACGATGCTACATTACAAACTATCATGGTGGGCGATATAATTGTACCGTTGCAAGACAACCAATATGATTATGTTGTTACCCTACCTAATGGTACAGAAACTATTCCGCAAATACAGATTATACCCAACCATGGTCATGCCGAATTTGCTATGACACCGCAAGATCCGACTTTGGGCGACCAAGTGACTATCGTAGTAACGGCGGAGGATGAAACAACCACCAAAACTTATACCTTGCGGTTCAATGTCTCGCCTTACACCCCTGTCTCCATTTTTGATGGCTCTACAATGACCGCCATTGCTGATAGCCCGGAAAGCGGCTTGACATGGAGTGTCGGCTCTAATATAACAAAAACAACAGAAGGTACAGGAACTTGGAACGAAAAGACCTATAATTTTATTAAAGGTTTCAAAGCTAATACAGGTAATAATGAACTAAGTATTACCATACCTAATGGGTATGTTGCTAAATTCTGCATTGTTGGTGCTACCAATAATGAAGGTAGTGAACGTAGCATATTTATTTCTAAAACCGCAACTAAAACATTGGATAAGACAATCGTATATTCTACCAATGCAACTTATACAGCACAAGGAGCGGTCAGCGAGGAGCAATCTGCTGGAACTTATTACGTTGGTACAACGGATAGTTACCGTTTATACGAACTGACCGTAATGCTCCGTAAGACGGTACAGCAATTGGTTAATGACGAAGGTACTAATGAAATCAATATTTTGACTGATTATCAGGAAGAAAATTTGGTAATCGCAGCCAACCAAACCGTCAAAATCAATGGTAATGGTCACAAAATCGGCAACCTAACGGTTGAGAATGGCGGTAAACTGACTTTGTCCGGCACGCTCACGGTAAAGAACTTTACCATCGATGCTAACCAAAACAACCACGTCTCGGGTCAAATTATCAATCCGACTAACTTGACCGTAACAGATGATGCCTACTTTGATCTCACCTTTGCTGAAACCAATGGTGTGACCAGAGGCTGGTATGCCTTTACCGTTCCTTTCCCTGTTAGCTCTACTCAGGGTGTTTACAACGCCAACACGGGTGCAAAACTGACCAACGAACAGGGATATGCCATTATGCAATACCAAGGCGATGTACGTGCTCAGGGTCAATACGGTTGGGTCAAGACCCACAAAAAAGGTAGCATGCTCTATCCGGGTATCCTGTATATCATCGCTATGGGTGATACGGAGTATAACCGTATCCGCTTTGTCAAGAACGGTGGAAACTTGGTTAATACAGAGGTGGCTATTAAGCAGTTCGCATTAAATGGTGGCGAAGATGGTAAAGATAATGGCTGGAACGCTGTTGGTAACCCGACACTCGCTTATGCCAAGGTCGCCAATACAGGCGGCGCTACCAAAGCCCAATTCTTGGATCATGAAAATAATGTCTTTGTTACCAATGATGAGGGAATTGACAATGAAGCTTATGTGGTCGGTTCGGCATTCTTTATGCAGGCTGCAAACGATGCTACAATGACATTTACCGCTACTTCCGAAGGCACGCTTCACGCTCCGGCTCGTCAGACCGAAGGTAATAGCGAATTTATGCTGGAAATTAGCAACGCCGGTACCTTCCAAGACCGTCTGTTTGTCAGTGCTACTGATGAGGCCACTTCGACCTACGAAATTGGTCACGATTTGGTTAAGATGGGCGTTGTAGATGGTACTGCTAACGTGGCTCAAATGGCTGTCACGGGCTACAACAACCTCAGTCTGTGCGATGCCGAGTTCCCGTTGGATGAAAACGACCAAGCCGTATTCCCGCTCACACTTACTGCTCCTAAGGCTGGTACATACACCTTAAATATAGTTCGCGCGTGCGAGAATCAGACTTTGTACCTGATGCATAACAACCAAGTCGTTTGGAACCTATCACAAGACAGTTACGACATTGATTTGAGCAAGGGAACCAATACGGAATATAGTTTGATGCTGCATCGTCCGATTCATACTATCGGTACAGGCAACGATGCTATCCGTCAGGATAAAACTAGTGTGCAAAAGTTCATCATGAATAATCAACTGATTATGATTCATAATGGTCGCATCTACAACGCAAGAGGTGCTATGTTAAGGTAAAAAAGTATTTTTCGGGTGCAAAGATTTGCAAATGTCAAATATTTGTCGTACCTTTGCACCCGATTTTGATAAACAAACTACTGAGATTATGAAAAAGAATTATATTCAACCGCAAACAGATTTTGTTCGCACAGTCTCTGGTGAGGTGATTATGACACCAATTACAGACAATTTCGGTTCAGGTACTGGTCCAACCAATGCACCTGTCGGAGGTGTGGGCAATGCTCCTAAGCGTCACATAAACATTCTGTACATCTAAAATATCAGTATATTTGTACAAACACGCACCCGCTGGTTTCCCCGGCGGGCTGTGTGCGTTATTTATCCTTTTTTGAATCTCCCAACAGCCATTTCCATGTCGGCACAACCTCTATCGTACCAAAATCATCTTGAAAAGATGTCTCTTCGTCAAAAGTGAAGATGGTTCTGCGCTTACAGTCCAATACTTTTGATAACTTGCTCAATGCAGCAATTTCGCGTGCGCGAGTATCTATATCTTTTAGTGAATAGCAGACCTGAATAGCCCATTGGACTTCGGGTATGTAAAAATCAACTTCATAACCATTGCTGTTATAAAAATATACAGTATCGTTGTCCTTATCGTGCCCAAATAAACGAAAAAGTTGCAAGGCAACCATATTTTCCAGCAAAGCGGTCTCACCATTCAACAAAAACAAATTGAGTATTCCGTTATCCACAAAATAATATTTGCATATACTCTCCTTCTCGCTGAGAGCAACTGCGATATTTCTTAGTCGCAACACAAGCCATGCGTCCTCTGTATGACTAACATAACTAACGATGGTTGTAGTGCTCATCTTCTCTCCTAATGTGGATAAGATATTAGTCAATCGATTGTAGGAAATCGGTTGTCTCACACTCTCTGCCAGTTTCTTAATCATTAGGCGTAATGCAGGGATATTACTGATATTATTGCGCGAAGCAATATCACTTAAATATATTTTCTGGAATGTGCTGTTTAGATAGGGACGCTTCACATCTAATGATATAGTCTCCGGCAGTCCACCCTCGTGTAGATAATCGTTATATGCCTTGCGTACCAAAGATGATTCTTTTGTGTCATATTGCGTCAGCGCATTATATGTCATACCTTTGGCAGAAATATATTCCCTAAAATCATAAGGATAAACATCTTTTTCTATATATCGTCCTCCTAATGTTGTCAAAAAATCACTACTGAGCATTTGGGCATTACTGCCTGTAACAAAGACACGATGCTTTGTATCTGCCAATCGACGAACAAATTTCTCCCAAGAGGGGATATTTTGTACTTCGTCCAAAAAAATATAGTGCGGCTCCTGTCCGTACATCTCAATATGACATTCAAGCAATTTATTAAAGTCCTCTGAATGAAAGGTATCAAATCGGTTATCCTCAAAGTCTAAATAAAGTATCTCACTCCAAGATACCTGTTGCTCTGTTAACTTACGTATATGTTGATACAAAACATAGGACTTGCCCGTACGACGCACTCCTACAAGAACATAGTTCATGTCATCATTAACCTGATAAGTCGGACGAACCATAATCTGATAATTCAGTACATCATTTTTTTGGTCTTTTAGTACAGATTTCAATAATTCTTTATCCATCTTTTCAATTCAATTGTATAAATTATACATATTTTATCCAGTGACACTGAATAAATCCGCTGCAAAATTACAAAAAAAAATCGACATACGCAAATGTATGCCGATTTTTTTGTTATCTCTCTTACTTGCCAAAACCAAGAATGTTATATATCTTGTTGCCCTTGCGAATGAACAAGTGACCATTGTGTAGGCATTTATTTATTCTTCCATTCGCAAACACCTTCATTTCGCCGGTGGGTTGTTTGGCCTTAACGGGACGGCACGCAAAACCGTAATATCGCAAATTAGATTCAATTGTTAAACCGGTTATGTCGGAGAAATATACCGAAACGGCCTTGTTGGGATTGTTCTTATCTAAATGCGATGTATAGTAATAGAAGTCTGTATAGGGGTTGTTGATATAAATATATTGCTGTCCGGTAAAAATGGATAGGTATGCAAAATGAGCTCAGGATTCCAGTA
>JAKSMY010000012.1 GCA_024400275.1 Paludibacteraceae bacterium
CTGTTAAAGAGCAAACCGGTCTTGGCCTGAAAGAGGCTAAAGATATCGTAGACGCAGCTCCTGCTACCGTTAAGGAAGGTCTTGACAAAGCCGCTGCTGAGGCTCTCAAGAAAGCCCTCGAAGAGATTGGTGCTACCGTTGAACTGAAGTAATCAGTCAGGTAATTTACCTGTCTCAGGTTTAGATTCCGACCCTAAATCGGAGTCTAAACCTTTTTCTCTGAAAAGAGACCAAATCTTAAATATGTTAAAAATTTGGTAAAAATAGTGCTTTTAATTCTAAAACACGTTAAATAAAATGGCTACAAACCAAAAACAGCAAAGAGTCAACTTCTCGGCAATGCAGAAGCAGTTCCCGTACCCTGACTTTTTGGATATTCAACTAAAATCGTTCCGCGACTTCGTTCAGATGGAGTCCAGTCCGGAACAACGCAAAAAAGAAGGATTGTTCCGCGTGTTCTCGGAAAACTTCCCGATTGCGGATACTCGTAATAATTTCATCCTCGAATTTTTGGATTATCAGGTGGATCATCCAAGATACACCATCGAGGAGTGTCTTCAACGTGGATTGACGTATTCCGTTCCGCTGAAGGCTAAACTTAAACTATATTGTACCGACCCCGACCACGAGGATTTTGATACTGTCATTCAGGACGTTTATCTCGGTACAATTCCGTACATGACCCCTAAAGGCACCTTCGTTATCAACGGAGCCGAGCGTGTTGTGGTCAGTCAGTTGCACCGTTCGCCCGGTGTCTTCTTTGGCACATCAATGCACTCCAATGGTACCAAGTTGTACAGTGCCCGTATCATTCCGTTCCGTGGCTCATGGATTGAGTTCGCAACGGATATAAACAAAGTCATGTATGCTTACATCGACCGTAAGAAAAAACTCCCTGTTACCACGTTGCTCCGTGCAATCGGTTTCGAGAGTGATAAAGATATATTGGATTGCTTTGACCTGGCAGAAGAAGTTAAAGTAACCAAGGATAATCTGGCTGGCATGGCAGGTCGCACTTTGGCTGGTAATGTAATGAAGAGCTGGGCTGAGGACTTCGTGGATGAGGACACCGGTGAGGTCGTTTCCATCGAGCGTAACGAGGTCATCATGGAGCGCGAGAATGTCCTGACCGAAGAGATGATTAACACCATTCTTGAGGCAGGCGTTAAGACTATCTTGGTGCATAAGGAAGAGGCTCGTGAGGCTGACTTCTCCATTATCTTCAATACATTGCAGAAAGACCCTGCTCACTCCGAGAAAGAGGCTGTGCTATATATCTACCGCCAGTTGCGTAATGCAGAGCCGGCTGATGACCAAACAGCTCGTGAGGTGATTCAAAACCTCTTCTTCTCTGAAAAACGCTATGACTTGGGTGAGGTAGGTCGTTACCGTATCAACCGCAAGCTCAACACCTCTATTCCGGAAGGTACGCGCGTGCTGACTAAGGAGGATATTATTGAGATTATCAAATACCTTGTTTCGCTGATTAACTCCAATGCTGAGGTGGACGATATTGACCACTTGTCTAACCGTCGTGTTCGTACCGTGGGAGAGCAGCTCTTCAATCAGTTCGGTATCGGTCTGGCACGTATGGGCCGTACCATCCGCGAGCGCATGAACGTACGCGATAATGAGGTCTTTACTCCTACCGACTTGATTAATGCCAAGGCTATCAGCAGTGTTATCAATAGTTATTTCGGTACCAATGCTTTGTCTCAGTTTATGGACCAGCAGAACCCCTTGGCTGAGATTACGCATAAACGTCGTATGTCTGCCTTAGGTCCCGGTGGCTTGAGCCGTGACCGTGCAGGTTTCGAGGTTCGTGACGTACACTATACCCACTATGGCCGTCTTTGCCCGATTGAGACACCTGAAGGACCTAACATCGGTCTTATCTCCAGTCTCTGTATCTACGCCAAGGTGAACGACCTCGGATTTATTGAAACTCCATATCGTAAGGCGGAGAATGGCGTAGTTGATTTGGATAATGATCGTGTTATGTATCTCACGGCAGAGGACGAGGAACCGTTGACGGTTGCTCAAGGTAATGCTCCTCTGGATGAGAACGGACATTTCATTCGCAATAAGGTTAAAGCGCGTTACGGTGCTGATTTCCCTGTTGTAGCTCCCAATGAGGTCAATGCCATGGACGTGGCTCCTTCTCAGATTGCTTCTATTGCAGCTGCATTGATTCCCTTCTTGGAGCATGATGATGCTCACCGTGCTTTGATGGGATCTAACATGATGCGTCAGGGTGTGCCTTTGTTGCGCCCCGAGGCTCCTATCGTAGGAACAGGTATCGAAGAGCAGTTGATTCGTGATAGCCGCACCCAGATTGTAGCCGAAGGTGCCGGTACTGTCACGTACGTAGATGCCGATACGATTCATGTGATGTATGATCGTGACGAGGAACAAGAGTATATCTCTTTTGACTCGGCAGAGAAAATATATAAAATGCCTAAATTCCAGCGTACCAACCAGGATACCACGATGGACCTCCGTCCTATCGTCCGTAAGGGTGACCGCGTGGAGGAAGGACAGATATTGACCGAAGGTTATGCCACTGAAAACGGCGAGTTGGCATTGGGTAAGAACCTCAAGGTGGCTTATATTCCTTGGAAGGGTTATAACTATGAGGACGCTATCGTTTTGAGTGAACGTATTGTTCGTGAGGATATGTTTACCTCTGTCCATGTGGTGGAGAACCTGCTTGAGGTTCGCGAAACCAAACGTGGTTTGGAGGAATTTACGGCAGATATACCTAACGTAAGTGAAGAAGCCACCAAGGATTTGGACGAGAACGGTCTTGTCCGTATCGGTGCTCACATCATGCCGGGTAGCATCATGGTTGGTAAGATTACCCCGAAGGGTGAGTCTGACCCCAGTCCTGAAGAAAAACTGCTGAAAGCTATCTTTGGTGACAAGGCAGGTGATGTGAAAGACGCTTCTCTGAAAGCTACTCCGTCTTTGGAAGGCGTGGTTATTGACCGCAAACTCTACACACGCGCTATGAAAGACCGTGAGCAGAAAAAAGCCGATAAACTGGTTATTAACGAATTGGACGAAAAGTTCAAGGAAGAGTCTGAGGCTTTGCGTCTGCTGCTGATTGATAAACTCTCCAACTTGCTGAAAGGCAGAAAGAGTGCCGGCGTTTACGACTTGATTGGCACGGAGATGATTGCCAAGGACCAGACTTTCACCAAGGAACGTCTTGGATTGGTTGATTACCAAACCGTCCTGCTGGAGAATTGGACATCAGATGCTCACAAGAATGAACTGGTGCAACAGTGCGTAGTTAATTATTTGAGCAAGTTGAAAGACTTGGACGCTAATCTCAAACGCGAGAAGTTCAACCTCACTATCGGTGATGAACTGCCCAATGGTATTATCCAAATGGCTAAGGTTTATTTGGCTAAGAGCCGTAAGATTCGCGTGGGTGATAAACTCGCCGGTCGTCACGGTAACAAGGGTATCGTTTCCAAGATTGTCCGCGTAGAAGATATGCCGTTCTTGGCTGACGGTACGCCGGTTGATATAGTCCTCAACCCGCTGGGTGTGCCTTCTCGTATGAATATCGGTCAGATTTTCGAGGCTGTGCTCGGGTGGGCTGGTCAGGAACTGGGTGTCAAGTTCGCAACGCCTATCTTCGACGGTTGTACGTTGGAGAACTTGGACGAATGGACCGACAAAGCCGGTCTGCCGCGTGGCGGTAAGACGCAACTCTTCAATGGTGAGACGGGTGAACCGTTTGACCAGATGGCAACGGTTGGTGTCACCTACTTCATGAAACTGGGTCACATGGTAGATGATAAGATGCACGCCCGTTCAATCGGTCCCTACAGCCTTATCACGCAACAACCTCTGGGTGGTAAAGCCCAGTTCGGTGGCCAGCGTTTCGGTGAGATGGAGGTGTGGGCGCTCGAGGCTCACGGTGCCGCCCATACGCTGCAAGAAATTCTTACCGTCAAATCAGATGATGTTACCGGTCGTGCTCGTACCTACGAGGCTATCGTCAAGGGTGAACCTATGCCAACGCCGGGCTTGCCTGAGTCGCTCAATGTATTGATTCACGAATTGCAGGGGCTCGCCTTGGCAATCACAATGGAATAAGGAGGTACAATTATGGCTTACAATAAACAAGAAAATACTACCAAGAAAACGGGTTTCACCAAGATTACCATCGGACTGGCTTCGCCGGATGAGATGATAGCACTGTCCAGCGGTGAGGTGCTCAAACCCGAAACAATTAACTACCGCACCTACAAACCTGAACGGGACGGTTTGTTCTGCGAGCGTATCTTTGGTCCTACCAAGGACTATGAATGCCACTGCGGTAAGTATAAACGTATCCGTTACAAAGGTATCGTCTGCGAGCGTTGCGGCGTGGAAGTAACCGAGAAAAAAGTGCGCCGTGAGCGTATGGGACATATCAAACTCGTTGTGCCTGTAGCACATATTTGGTATCTCCGTTCGTTGCCGTCCAAAATGGCTGCTTTGCTGGGTATTCCTACCAAGAAACTGGATTCCGTCATCTACTATGAGAAATATATCATTCTCCAGGCCGGTGTTTTGGCAGGTCAGCAGATTGGCGATAATGTGGTGGAAGATAAACTGTTGCTGGACGAAGATGAGTACGAGGAACTCGTAAGTCGTCTGCCCGAAGGCAATCAGGAATTGGAGGATACCAATCCCGATAAGTTCATTGCCAAAATGGGTGCTGAGGCTGTCTATGACTTGCTTGTTAAGATAGACTTGGACGAACTCAGTTATGCTCTCCGTGCAGAGGCTGACCAGGATGGCTCGCAACAGAAAAAACAGGAGGCTTTGAAACGCCTGCAAATCGTTGAGTCGTTCCGTGCTTCCAAGGGCAAGAACCGTCCTGAATGGATGATCTTGCAGGTTATTCCTGTTACACCTCCCGAACTCCGTCCGCTTGTTCCGTTAGATGGTGGACGTTTCGCTACGTCCGACCTCAACGACCTCTACCGCCGCGTTATTATACGTAATAACCGGCTCAAACGTTTGGTGGAAATTAAGGCTCCTGATGTCATTCTGCGTAATGAAAAACGTATGTTGCAGGAGGCTGTTGACAGTTTGTTCGACAATAGTCGTAAGACCACGGCCATCAAGTCTGAGGCTAACCGCCCGCTGAAATCACTCTCCGACTCCTTGAAGGGTAAGCAGGGACGTTTCCGTCAGAACTTGTTGGGTAAACGTGTGGACTATTCGGCTCGTTCTGTCATCGTTGTTGGTCCTGAGTTGAAGATGCACGAGTGCGGTCTGCCTAAAGAAATGGCTGCCGAACTGTATAAACCGTTTATCATTCGCAAACTCATCGAGCGCGGACTGGTGAAGACGGTCAAATCGGCCAAGAAAATCATTGACCGCCGTGACGCTGTTATATGGGAAATCTTGGAGCATGTTATGGAAGGACACCCTGTCCTCCTCAACCGTGCACCAACCTTGCACCGTCATGGTATCTTGGCTTTCCAGCCCCGTATGATTGAGGGTAAGGCTATTCAGTTGCACCCGTTGGCTTGTGCCGGATTTAACGCCGACTTCGATGGTGACCAGATGGCTGTCCATTTGCCGCTGTCTAACGAGGCTGTCTTGGAGGCGCAACTGCTCATGTTGGGCTCGCACAATATCTTGGACCCGGCCAACGGTAATCCTATCACCGTGCCTTCCCAGGATATGATTCTTGGCTTGTATTACATCACCAAACCCCGTACCGGTGTCAAGGGTGAAGGACTCGTTTTCTATAGTCCTGAAGAGTGCTTTATCGCGCTTAACGAGGGTAGAGTGGATATACACGCCAATATCAAGATTCGTTTCAACGGTCAGTTGATTGAGACCACTCCGGGCCGGGCTATCGTGAACCAATACGTGCCGGAGGAAGTGGGCTATCAGAACACGACGCTGAAAAAAGGCGAGGTAAAGAAAATCATTGCCAAGGTTATTAAAACGTGCGGTGTAGCCCGTACGGCACAGTTCCTGGACGATATTAAGAACCTCGGTTACCAAAAAGCCTTCGAGGGTGGCTTGTCCTTCAACTTGAACGATATCCTTATCCCTGACGAGAAAGCCGAACTGGTTAAGAAAGGTAATGAACAGATTGAGAACTTCACCGAGTTGTACAACTATGGTGAAATCAACGACGACGAACGTTATAACAACGTCGTTAATACATGGAATAAGATAGACGACGAGATGACCGGTATTCTGATGAAGCACATGCAAGAGGCTGACCAGGGTTTCAATGCCGTGTATATGATGATGGATTCCGGTGCCCGTGGTAATAAACAGCAGATTAAGCAGTTGGCGGGTATTCGTGGTATTATGGGTAAACCGCAAAAAGCCGGTGCTACCGATACGCGTACTTCTATCGAGAACCCTATCTTGTCCAACTTCAAAGAGGGTATGTCCGTGTTGGAGTACTTTATCGGTACCCACGGTGCTCGTAAAGGTCTGGCTGATACCGCCCTTAAGACTGCCGATGCCGGTTACCTGACCCGTCGTCTGGTCGATGTCTCGCACGATGTTATTATCAGTGAAACGGACTGCGGTACACTCCGTGGCTTGACGGCTCGCGCTATCAAGCAAAACGATAACGTGGTGGCTACGTTGGCACAGCGTATCTTGGGACGTGTCTCCGTACACGATATCCACGATGAACAGGGTAACCTGATTGTTGCAGCCGGTGAGGAGATTCGCGAAGCACAGTGCGACGCTATCGACGCTGCCGGTATAGAGGAAGTGGAGATTCGTTCCGTGCTCACTTGCGAAAGCAAACGCGGTGTCTGCGCTAAGTGCTACGGCCGTAACTTGGCTACACGTCTCATGGTGCAGAAAGGCGAGGCTGTCGGCGTTATCGCTGCACAAGCTATCGGTGAACCGGGTACGCAGTTGACCTTGCGTACTTTCCACTCTGGTGGTTTGGCTGGTAATGCTGCTACGCAGAACACGTACGCTACCACACGTGACGGACGTATCGAGATTGACGAGTTGCGTACTATCACCAACGCCGACGGCGATACTATCGTGGTTAGCCGTCTCAACGAGTTACGTCTGATTGACCCGCACACCGGTGTCGTGCTCACTACTTTCAATATACCTTATGCAAGTAAGTTATTCGTTACTCCGGGTCAGGAGTATAAGAAAGGCACTGTCGTTTGCGAGTGGGATCCTTATAAGGCTGTCCTTGTCTTGGAGCAGGCCGGTACTTTGCGTTATAGCGATGTCATTGAGGGTATAACCTGCAAGACTATCATCGATGAACAGACGGGTAAGAAAGAGGTACATATTACCGATACGCGTGATAAGACCAAACTGCCTATGGCTAATGTCGTAGCGGCTGACGGTACTGTCTTGCGCTCGTATAACTTGCCTGTCAAGGCTATGCTGACGCATAACGATGGTGATTCCGTCAAGGTGGGTGATTTCCTCTTCACGCAGATTCGTGCCTTCGGCTCTGCCGGTGATATTACCGGTGGTCTGCCGCGTGTTACCGAACTCTTTGAGGCACGTAACCCGTCTAATCCGGCTATCGTTAGTGAGATTGACGGTGAGGTCACCTACGGTAAGATCAAACGTGGTAATCGCGAGATTACCGTTACCAGCCGTCAGGGTGAGCAGAAATCTTATCTCATTCCTTTGACCAAGCAGATTTTGGTGCAGGAGGGCGACTATGTACGTGCCGGCGTGGCTTTGTCCGACGGTGCTGTCACGCCTGATGACATCTTGGCTATTCAGGGTCCCACGGCTGTGCAGGACTATATCGTCAATGAGGCTCAGTCCGTTTACCGTCTGCAAGGTGTGGAAATCAATGATAAGCACTTTGAGATTATTGTCCGTCAGATGATGCGTAAGGTTGAGATTCTCGATGCCGGTGATACACGTTATCTGGAGGGTCAGGTAGTGGATAAGATGGATTTCATGGAAGAGAACGACCGTATCTGGGGTAAGAAAGTTATTACCAACCCGGGTGAGAGTGAGAATTTGCATGCCGGTCAGATTGTTACTGCCCGTCGTCTGCACGATGAGAACTCCACTTTGCGTCGTAAGGATAAGAAGTTGGCTGTTGCTCGTGACGCGCAGTGTGCTACGGCTAAGCAGATTCTGCAAGGTATCACGCGTGCCGCCTTGGGTACCAAGTCCTTTATGTCGGCTGCTTCCTTCCAGGAGACGACTAAGGTGCTTAACGAGGCTGCCATTCAAGGTCGTGTAGATTATCTGGATGGTATGAAGGAGAACGTTATCTGTGGTAATTTGATTCCTGCCGGTACGGGTCTTCGTGACTTCCAGAAGTTGAGTGTGCATAATGCAGAGGAGTACGCTGCCATTCAGGCTGCTCGTGCTGCTGCCGAAGCCGCTTTTGAAGAGGATTAAGCCTATTAATAGTTGCTTAATAGTTGCTTAATAGATACTTAATTGATACATCAAAATCAACCCTGTCCTCCGACTGGGGTTGATTTTTTTTCTCTCTCTCCCTCCCATCGCCGTCCCCTCTAAACTCTAAACTCTAAACTGTAGGCAGCTCTGCTGCCGTCCTCTGAACTAATCCCCCTCCCCCTTTGGGCGGCGTATAGCACCCCGTAGCGACAGTACATCCCTCTGGGCTTGGGCGGGGCAACTTGCGCGGAGTCGCCTAGGGGTGCTATCCGCTGCCTTCCTCTCTCCCCCTTACCGAGGGGGTCGGGGGGTGTCCCTCTCCTATCAAGCGGCTTGCCGCTACAACACTCTGCTCAGCAGAACATCAATGGCGCTTAGTCGTTTGCTGCCGTCCTCTAAACCTGTTAAAAAAATTTGCATATTCCAATTTTTTTCCGTACCTTTGCACCCGAATTGGAAAAATTAAACTCAAACTTTAAATTTTACACAATAAATCATAATATTATGATAGATAGAGATTTGTAAATACACTTTGCGAATTTTGTAAATACACTTTGCGAATTTAGTAACCATATTTTACGAAAAATGATAGAACGAAAACAGTTAAATGTACTGCGTACCAGATTAGCAGAACCGAGAATGTTCATTCAGGTAATTGCAGGTCCGAGACAAGTCGGGAAAACGACTTTAGTTAGTCAATTGGTCACAAAACTGACTGTTCCTTACACGAATATATCTGCTGACGGAGTGTTACCGGATAATGCAGAATGGATTGGCGATCAATGGAACGTGGTGCGTAAAACCATGGATTTACAGCACCAGACGGAGCACATTCTAATCATAGATGAGGTACAATTGCTGAATAGGTGGAGTGATATTGTTAAGCGGGAATGGGACGCAGACACACGGGATAAGCGCAATATCAAGTTAGTGTTATTGGGTAGTAGTCGGCTGTTGCTGAAAGATGGTCTGAATGAGAGTTTGGCAGGACGTTTTGAGTTGATACATGTGCCGCATTGGGATTTTCAGGAGATGCGTAATGCGTTTGACTTATCGCTGGAGCAGTTTATTTATTTTGGTAGTTATCCGGGGGCTGTTAAACTGATGAAGGAAGAACAGCGTTGGAGGCATTATATTCGTCAGTCCATCGTCAATCCTGCCATTGAAAAAGATGTTCTGATGACCAAGAGGATTTTGAAACCTGCTTTATTGCGGCAGGTATTTGATATAAGTGCCAATCACAGTGGCGAGTTGTTGGCGTTGAATAAGATTGTTGGTCAGTTGCAAGATGCCGGCAATACAAGTACGGTTGCTAATTACATACAGGTTTTAGGTGAAGCAGAATTGATAACAGGTCTGCACATATATGCTCCTGATGTAGCACGTCAATACCAATCTATTCCTAAGTTTCAGGTGTATAATGCTGCTTTACAAGCGTGCTATTATTTATCTTCTTTTGAAACCACTTATATGGATTCTACACGTTGGGGAAGGCGAGTAGAAAGTGCTGTTGGGGTGCATTTAGTCAATTGTGCTGTGGAAGGAGATTATAACGTTATGTATTGGCGTGAGCGTAATGATGAAGTGGATTTTGTGATAACGAATGGTAATAAGGTGCTTGGTATAGAGGTTAAGAGTGGGCATCGTAGTGCAGGTAATGGTTTGCGTGCTTTTGCCAAACGTTTTCCAAAGGCTCAGACATTAGTAGTTGGCACAGGAGGTATGCCATTGGATTTATTTATGTCCATCAATCCCATCGAGCTACTTTAGCCCTCCCTCCCATCGCCCCCCCTAAACTCTAAACTGTAGGCAGCTTTGCTGCCGTCCTCTAAACTTGTTAAAAAAAAATTTGCATATTCCAAATTTTTTCCGTACCTTTGCAGCGTCTTAACCTCAAAATGGTGCTATTTTATATAGCTTGTTATCCTTAAAATGGTGCAGAAGTTATTATTTTTAATGTCTAAAATAGTGTGAATTCATATATGAAACGTAAGATTTACAACCGGTTAAAAGAATGGAAAATGAACCGTTCGCATCAGGAAGCTTTGCTTATTGACGGTGCCAGACGTGTTGGCAAGAGTTATATTGTTAAGGAATTCGGGCAAAACGAGTATAGATCGTATATGCTTTTTGATTTTTCCAATATCTCGTCTGATGTTCTTTATTTATTTGACCATTACCTTACGGATTTGGACACTTTATTTTCTCGTTTGACTTTATTATTGGGAGTTTCTCTCTATGAACATGAGTCACTTATCATTTTTGATGAGGTGCAGAATTACCCTAAGATTCGCCAAGCCATCAAGCATCTTGTCGCGGACGGGCGATATGACTATATCGAGACTGGAAGTCTGATGAGTATTCATTATAATGTGAAAGATATTTTGATTCCGAGTGAAGAGGTGCATATCAATATGTATCCGATGGATTTTGAGGAGTTTCTTTGGGCAATGGGTGAGGAACGGTTGATGGATTATGTCCGGGAATGTTTTTCAGAGTGTAAGCCTTTGGATGTGCCGTTGCATCGTAAGATGATGGAATTTGTCAGGTTATATACTGTGATAGGCGGCATGCCTCAGGCCATACAGGCTTATGTGGATCATAAAGATTTTGTGGAAGTTGATGGTATTAAAAGACGTATTTTGACCTTATATCGTGAAGACATACAGAAATATGCGTTTGGCCAGTCGGAACGGGTAACACGTATTTTTGATGCCATTCCGGGGCAGTTGCAATGCCATGAGAAGAAGTTCAAATTAGTTTCTTTAGGTCATGGCTCGCGCATGCGTTCTTACGAGAATGCTTTTTTCTGGCTGCAAGAGTCGAGGGTGGTCAATGTGTGTTATAATGTTACGGCTCCTGAGGTCAATTTAGAGATGTTTCGTGGGGATAAGTTCAAGTTATATTTGGCGGATACCGGATTGTTGGTGTCGATGGCATTTCAGGATAGGGTAGAGGTTAGGGAGGTTTATAGTAAACTTTTGCAAGGCAAGTTGGAGATGAATAAGGGAATGGTTATGGAGAATATGGTCGCTCAGATGTTGGTAGCGAGTGGAAAGAGGCTTTTCTTTTTCAGTTCGGTGTCGCCTACGGCGGAGGATCGGATGGAGATAGATTTTCTTTTGCGTAAATCTCAGTTAACGTCTCGTCATAATATTCATCCCGTTGAAGTTAAGTCTGCCACTCGTTTTAGGACGACATCGTTGGATAAGTTTTGTAAGAAGTATGTTCAGCGTGTAGCCACATCGATTGTTTTGTCCACTGAGAATCTCCGGCAGGACGGTAATATATTGTATTTGCCTCTTTACATGACCCCCTTGCTTTAATCTCCCCCCCCTCTAAACTCTAAACTCTAAACTGTAGGCAGCTTTGCTGCCGTCCCCTAAACTGTAGCGCCTCCGGCGCGTCCTCTAAACTAATCCCCCCCCCTCCCCCTATGGGCGGCGTATAGCACCCCGCAGCGACAGTACATCCCTCTGGGCTTGGGCGGGGCTGTTTGCGTGGAGTCGCCAAGGGGTGCTATCCGCTGCTTCCACCTCTCTCCCCCTTACCGAGGGGGTCGGGGGGTGTCGTCCTATCAAGCGGCTTGCCGCTACAACACTCTGCTCAGCAGAACATCAATGGCGCTTAGTCGTTTGCAGAAGAAAAAAGCAAGCGTCAGCGTTACCAAAAAAAGCCGGCTTTTTTTGGAGAGGAGGAGCAACCGAGTGCCCTAATTTGCATAGCAAATTCATTTCACGAGGTTTGCTCCGACGAAAAAATATGTTATAAAACATAAAAATTTATTTGCGTAAGTTAATTTTTTCTTGTATCTTTGCACTCGTATTTGAACAATTAACCATGACTGTGAGTCCATACCAGGCTCATTTTGTCGTCGTGATGGCTGATAATCAACCACTTACCTAATTCCGCTTAATTATGAACAAGGAATAAAGAAAGTCTATACTCTATACTCTATACTCCAACAGTAAGCGCAGCGAACGGTCCATACAATTGTTAATATATCTAACCACAATATTACTAACTAAAAATTTTTTATTATGAAAAACCATTACATTTTAACGAAGGGTGAACGAAGGGTGAACGAACCGTGTTCTTACCGTGCTCTTAACGGGGGTAGAACGGGAGTAGAGCCTACTGTTACCGACACGCTGAGCCCCTCTTGTGCTCACCAACAAGCAGCCCCACTGCCCAACAATGCCGCTTGCGGCAACAACAAGCGACTCCGTCGCTCAACAATTGCCCTCGGCACCTCTGCTATTTCTCGACTCGTCACTAACTCCACCGTCGAGGGTCATTCGAGGGTCGTTCGAGGGTCGCTCGAGGGTCGCTCAACAATTGCCACCGGCACCTCTGTTGCTTCTCAACAAGCAGCCCCGCTGCCCAACAATGGCGTCAGCCAGCATCAAGCGACCCCGTCGCACAACAACACCTTCCTAAGGAAGGTTGCCATGCTCCTCTTCGTCCTTATGCTTGGCATAGGTAATATGTGGGGAGCAGATGTAAACAAGAATACTATCATATATTTTGATAATTCAGTTGCCAACTGGGATTATAATTACATTTACTTTGCTATCGCAGGAAATGATAATAATTCCACTTTGTATAAGATGACAAAGATTGACAATACGAAATTATATGTTCATCAACGTACAGACAATACATGGACCGGATATAATTATGTACATCTTTTCGCAGCAACTAGTGATTGGGGATCAAATGGAGGCTCGTGGAGTAATATGACCACCTATGGTGCGAATATTAGTTTATCTTATAACAACTATGGTTTTGGGTCTGGTTGTTATGGAATTAAACTTGCTTCGGCAGGGACTAAAACTAATCCTTCTGCAATTACACCGACCTATTATGGTAGTGGTTATTCAAGTTTGAATAATGTTACTTTATATTTAAAATGTAAAACATCAACAAATGGAGGACAGTCATTTTCGGATAGTAAACCACCAGTTACATTGAGTCTTAAATACTATACTTTCAGTAGTGCTTATAATAAACTTAGTTCACAGGGTACGCAAAATTTGAGTACCGGTGCTACTTCTACTAACAAGACTGTTGGTTATACTTGTAAAACCACACTGGTGGCGCAAAATGCAACTGGATATACATTTAATGGATGGTATGCAGGGGAAACAAAAATATCATCGGAATTACAATATGATGTTTATCCAACTGAGGGAACCACCTACTACGCATATTACACCAAAGCACAATCTTCTTACACCGTCACATACAAGGCTAATGGCGGTACAGGTAGTGATATCGTGGATAATGTGAATGCTGGTGCTTCGCATACTGTTCGAGCTGCTAACACATTCTCTCGCACCAATTGGAGTTTCCTAAAGTGGAGCGATGGGGATGCTGTCGCTCATAACCCGAATGACAAAATAACGGTCAATAAAAATCTTACTCTTTATGCTCATTGGGAGACATGGATGGTTCGAGGTGATTTCGATGGTGATGGCAAATGGGAAGAGTATCAACTTGTTAATGGTTCTGCTACTATTCCTATTACTGCTGGTGGAGATCGGTCTTTCCAAATTATGTATGGTAAAACGGATACGGATAGCCAGTATTACAAAAATACTGGTACAATGACCTCTTCCAATTGCACTGGTTGGACAATGAGTACAAGTGCAGCGTCTGATTGTAAGATTACCCCCACCATTACTGGAAACTACACGTTCTCTTTCAACACAAGCAACAAAACACTCTCTGTCACTTATCCTACCACCTACACCGTCACCGTTGCTGCCACTCCGCCTGACTATGGTACAGTTGATAAAACCAGTGTGACAGACATTCCATCAGGGGCTACCGTTACCAAGAATAATAATAAATTCACAGTCAATGGCACTACCGTTACTGCAACGGCTACTACTCCTGCCACAGATGATGGCTATACATATAGTTTCAAACAATGGAACAATGTGCCGGATGAGGTTACTGCCAATGTAACTAACGCACAAGCCGTATTCCAACGTACCGCAAAAGAATACACTATCACCTATCAAGGTTTAGAAGGTGCTACTCATAACAACCCTGACAAATATACAATTGAGTCCGAAACGATTACCTTTACTGCTCCTTCAGCACGTACTGGCTACACTTTCAATGGTTGGTTGCCTGTTTCTATTGCCAAAGGTTCAAAGGGTAACACGGAGGTAACTGCTTCTTGGACTGAAAATGTCTGTGTTACTCCAAGCATTACTGCATCACAATTGGCTGCTGCCAACTATACGGTAAATTATGAAGCTACTGCCTTGAGTGTTACAGCATCAGTCACAGATGCTGGTACATTGTCTTACCAATGGTACAAAAACACCACTGCAAGCAACCAAAATGGTACGATTCTAGAAAATTGCACCACTGCCACTTACACCCCTTCTACTGCAAGTGAGGGCACACTATATTATTATTGTGTAGTCACCAACTCCAAAACTAACTACACCAGCAAGAGCACTACATCTTCTGTCTCTGGTGCCATCACTGTCACTGGTGATACCCCTGGTTGCTATTCAACACTCGCTTATAGTGGTGGTTCTTCAATGCCTGAAGGGTGGACCATTCTTTCTCCCTCTCAAAATCCTCACCCTCAAATTAACAACAACACAATAGCTATGGCTAAAAGTAATAGCTACACCTATGATTCAGGGCAACCAGGAAAAGGTATGTATTTCGTAGCAAACAAAGATGCGACTATATCCCTTAAAGCGTATTGTGATGGTACATCTATTTGTTTGGTTGAGTATAAAAACAATCAATACACTATTATTCGAACTTGGAATGGCAAAGACCAAACACTAGATGCTACAATAACAAATGGGAACACATACTATCTTACTCCTAAAGCAGGAAGCTCAACTAATGACAAATGTAACATCAAAACTATTTCTTTTAATTGCTCTTCTCCTGTCGTTACCACCACTTGGTATGTCTATGGTCTATTCAAAGGAGATGAAAGTTGGACTAATCACAATCTGACAAACGGTCAATATTCGGTCACACTTGATAAAAACTCCTCTTATGATTTCAAGGTACGCAAGAATGTATCCAATGTAACAGAGGATGTATATTATGGTGCTTCTGCTGATGATAATGCGTACAAAACCAGCGGTGCTCAGTGGACTCTTGATGGTAAGTATAATGTGCACCTCAAAACCGCTGCTGCCGGTTCTTACATATTCAATGTAATTACTACTGGTGACAATCCACAAATCAAAGTCACTTACCCGGCAGCATATACGGTAACATTTGACATGCAAGGTCACGGTACAGCCCCTGACCCGCAAACCAATATCGCTTTGGGAGAAAAAGCAGTTGAACCTGCTACTCCTGCTGATGTGGATGGTTGGCATTTCGTAGGCTGGTACAAAGAAGCAGCTTGTACCAACGTGTGGAACTTCAACTCCGAAACCATTTCAGACAATACTACTATCTATGCTAAGTGGGTCAAAAAAGTAACAAGTATTACACTTTCGCAGGCACAAAGTATATACGAAATGCAAGTGGCTGATAAGTTAAAACTCACTTTGGCTGCTTCTCCCGATGATGCCGAATACGGCACAACATATACTTGGTACTCGTCAAATGCAAGTCTGATAACTGTTGACCAAGACGGTGTTGTTACTGCTAAATCGGTTGGTAACGGTGCATACATCTATGTAACCAATAATGATGGCATTACGAGTAATCATTATACTATCGATGTGGTATCCGGAGAATGTACCGGACATTGGTCTGTACACATGTGGAATAATGATAACTGGACCAACCGTCATTTGTGTTTCACACAGGTTGGTAGTTCTACTACATGGATTACCCAACAAACTGTCTTACCAAGTAATAGTAGTTCCGAACGCATTAAGGTGTTATACGACAATGCAGATGGCTATTATACCAAAGATTGGGCAACTCGTTATGTGGTTACCAATGGTTACCGCGATGGTGAGTGTACTGACGTATCCGATGGAAACCGTTACCCGGGACAAGACGCGATAGGTTATTTCCGTATTTATGATAATTCTACGGATGAGAACTATTTCCTGTCATTTGAACCAATCTACGCTATTCGTTATGGATCTGGCGATAATTGGACAATTACCAATTTCAACACACCCGAGACTGCAAATAATTATTACACCGACTTATGGCAAGTGCCCAATAATTACACCTCTATACAAATATACGCAGGTGCGCGCACGGAAAATAATGTCAACTCTATTGGTGGGCGTAGCAATACGGTCAATATGAATACCATTACAGGATTGACTGGTGATAATCTCGCAGGTACATACGGAAAATTTAAGATTAACGACAACTATTGTAACCAAACTAACTTTAATCTACAATTTATCCCTTACTACGTAGTTGAACTTTACAATAACGGTGAACTCTTTGATGAACGCCAAAGCAGTTTGGCTTCCAGCCCCGGTAAAGTTGTCTTCAGCGTTCCTGAAGCACCAACAGGATATGACTTCGGTGGTTGGCAACGCGAGAATGACACATACATCGTCAAACAAAGTGATGCTGATTGGAACAACTATGAAATGTGGAAATCTTACGAACGCTTCAATGCTGTTTGGACACCACAAACCTATACCATCAATTACAAAGACCAAGGCGGTTCTGATTTCTCTGGTCAGCATGCTGATGGTGCTCCTACCACATACACTTATGGTGTAGGTGCAACGCTGAAATCTGCCACCAAAACTGGCTATGAGTTTGGCGGTTGGTATTTCAGCTCAAATTGTTCAGGCACTGCTGTCACCTCTATTGGCACAGATGCCCACGAAAACAAAACCCTCTACGCCAAATGGACCGAAATAAAAGTAACTAAAATAGAATTATCAAAAGATGAATTTGACTTAAAAGTTGGTACTTATGAGGACATTACACTCACCATCACACCTGCTACTGCTCTTAATAAAGACATTAATTACACATCATCTATAGCAAGCAACGTAACTATTACAACAGTTGATGGCAAATACAGAATGACTGCCAGCGGTGCTGATTATCAAAAAGTTGGTAAGTTCAAAAATGAGAAGAGTGGCATAGTTGCTGAATATACATTCTCCAGTTACTACGAAATTGTATATAATACCAAAGGTGGCTCTGAAATCGCTGCACAACAGTACTATAGTAGTAGTCACAAGACATTCGCTAAACCAACTGACCCAACTAAAGATGGTTATGTATTCGCAGGTTGGTTCAAAGATGAAGATTGTGAAGGCACAGCATTTACTTCATTTGGTAGCAACCCAAACGACAACATCACCCTCTATGCTAAGTGGGCAAAGAAATACACCGTCACCTTTGCTGCCGGTGGAGGTTCTGGATCAATGGCTGCTGCTCAAGTAACAGAGGGTACGGAATACACTCTTCCTGCTTGCACTTTCACTGCTCCTTCCGGCAAAGAGTTTGACGCTTGGACCTCTACGGATGTTGAGATTGCCAACAACAAATTCACTATGCCTTCCAAAGCTGTCACCGTCACTGCTACTTGGAAAAACCTCCCCGAACCTACTGACTGTAATGCATACGTTATGAAGTGGAAAAGTAGTAAATTGTATGACGGCTCAACTGATGATTCATACACCTACACACCTGCTTCTACACACAGCGACTACCTAACACTATCATTCAAACAGGCAACAGGAATATCTAGCGACAATAAAGATGCAGCCAAAGAGGCAGAAAATGCGTCTCTTAACACTGGTAAATTTGTCGGAAACACATTTACCTTCACACCTAAGTCTGGTAAAATAACTAAGATACGTTATTTTGGTAAAGTATCAGGGCTTGCGGAATATTCACTAGATGGTAGTTCTTGGACGGAATATGGTACTAAATCAGAAGAGGCATATACCATTGATTTGAATGCAACTCCTGCCTCTCAATTCTCAATGCGAAATAAAGGTGCAACTGAGGGCAATTCTCATGCGGGTGTTTGGATTCGCAATATGGAAATAACCATTTGCCCAAGTTCATCACCAACTCTCTCTTCTATTGCAGTTAAGACTCCTCCTACCAAAACTTCTTATACTGCTGGCGATAACTTTGACCCAACTGGTTTGGTTATTACCAAGACTATGAGCGATGAATCTACAGAAGATGTTGCTTATAAAGATGAGTCAAGTAGTTTCTCATTTGAACCTTCTACATCACTTGTGGCTGGTACTACCTCTGTCACCATCACCTATGGCGGCAAAACGACCACACAAGCCGTCACCGTCACCGCTGCCCCTCAACCCGGCGAGTGTACAGATACTTATACGTACGACTACAGCACACATAATAATGGTGGAACATACACCACTCCAGATGGACAAACTGCTGCAAGTGGAGATAACAAAGATGTATCAAGTAATCCATGGCAGATGTATTCTGGTGATGGCATTTCTGTTTCTCTTACCAAAGGTATGTACGATGGCAAGGGAACTTATATGAATGCATACATTAAGATGAACAAATCTGATGCATCTTCCCCATCTTCTCTCACCATCATATTAGCAGAAGGATATACAGGAACTCTGAAAATAAAAATAGGAGGATATAATGGTGGTTCAAGAACTATCAAGGTAACAGGAAATGATGATCAAACATCATCTGGTAGTCATACACCAGCAGATGATTTTAAGGAATTGACTTTCAACTTAGCAAAAGGTGCTAACATATTGACCGTTAGCGGTGGTACTGCATACATTTCTTACATGAAGATTGATGTTTCTAGAGAATGCGAATGCACTGCTCCGACTTCTCCAACCATCACAGGCAATTCGGGCAATGCTCGAACCAACATGACCTTGACCGCTTCCGCTACGGGTACAGATGCCAACACAACTTATACTTGGTACAAAGGCAACACAAGCGGAACTCCTGAACAAGCAGCTGCAACGGCAAGCAATAATGGTAACAAATTGTCATTGGGTACTATTCACTATTCCAACAATGATGATAAATACATCTGCGTTATCTCCAATGGCGATGGTTGTACTGCCAATGTCGAGGCAACTTTGAGTATATCTCGCATTGCTGCTCCTACCTTAACTGCTTCGGTTACATCTACAAATCTGACACTCTCTTCTGGTAGTGCCTCTACTACCGTTAGCAGCGAGGGTGGCAATGGCGCAACGGTTGCTTACAAGGTTTATACCAATGAAGCTTGCACCACAGAAGTGGCTGCGGCTACTGCTAAAGTAGAAAATACCACCTTCACCGCTACCGCCGCAGGCACTTACTACCTCCGTGCCGAGCAAGCCGCTAATGACGACTACAATGCCGTTAATTCTGCCTCTGTAGCCATCACCGTCACCGGCACCACTCCTACCCCAAGTGGCGATTGTTTCTCTCTCGAAATGAAGAGCGATGCAAGTGATCAAAATTTAGCAGCAGGTGGCAGTTATGATTTGCTTAAATCTGGGAAAGCAACCATTTCTGGTGCAACATCGGTTCAACTAATCAACAAGGCTGCTGGTAAGGCATATGACGTAATTAAAAATAACGAGATTGACTTTAGTTCGGATAATATTGGTCTTAAAATAGAGTTGTCCAACGCTTTGGCAAAAGGTGATAAAATTAGTTTCACTACTGGACAATCAACTGTAAGACAAATTTGTTTCACAACAACAGATTCAAGAGCCACCACAATCCCAACGACATCGCAATCATATACAATTCCAGAAGGTAGTCCATTAATAGGTTCTAATGTTTTGTATGTTTGGAGAGTTAGCAATACAACCTATGTCAAGACAATCAATATTGAGTGTTCTGCTACTCCTCCTACTTGCACACCTCCTACCGCAGTGAACATCACTGGCGAGACCAATTACAAAGCAGGTGATAATATTTCACTCACAGCTACTCCTGTAGGTGGCGAAGGCACACCTGTTACTTACCAATGGTACAAGAATGGTAAGATTATCTCTGGTGCTACTGCCACATACACTATAGAAGACTGCAAAGCAAGCGATGCTGGCGTATATTCGTGCAAAGTATCCATGGGCGATTGCAGCAAGACCTCCTTCGGTCTGCAAGTCACAGTCACCGGCGATGAACCTTGTGCAGAACCTAATTTCACTACTCAACCAAGCAATGTGTCTGCTAAATTAGGCAAAGAAGCCACATTTACCGTAGATGCTACAGGTGCTGCATTCTACCAATGGTACACCTGCGATGCCGAGGGAAATAACTGCGACCCATTGCCCGATGCCAACAACGCTTCCTACATAATGCCTCTCACTATGGAGAAAGTAGGTGTAGCATATCTCCGTTGCAAAGCTATCGCTGCTTGTGGTGCTGAAAAATGGAGCAATGTGGCTTCCGCTTCGTTCTCACCTGTTGAGTTCACTGTGAAATATACCACTTATACCAGTTCTTCTTCCGACATCTCGTCTGCTGACGCATTTACGGTGAACAAAGAAATCAACCCGGCTGCTTCTGCTTATGTATCCAATCCTACCAACATAGCGTTTGCTGGTACATGTCAGCCGTCAGGCAAAGGTGACGGTAGCAACTGGTCTGCCCAAATCGCTATACCTACCGCAACATCTGATGCCGACTATTTGAGTTATACTTTCGATGTCGCTCACGACTACTATATGGCAATCTCTGAAATACACTTGCCCGTGCTAATGGCTACCTCTGACAAAGAGATTTACCTCACTGCCACTATCACGGACGAGATAGGCACTACCCTGTCGGTTTCACAAACTATTACTTCTACCGAATCGTCTGACTTTGTATTCGATTTGGATGATGAGAAATTAGTTGGTACAGTCACAGTCAAGATTGCAGCATACGGCAGTAGCAGTTATCGTCTCTACAAAGAACTGACAATTGCCGGTACTATCAACTCGTTGCCTACTCCTACTATTGCGTGGAAAACAGCTCCTGTAAATGGTACTGTGGCAACAGACAACACCCAGATAGAAGCAATCGATCCAAACGAGGGCGATGATGCACAATACTACACCATCACTTATCGTAGCGAACATCCTACAATTGCCAATGTGGTTGAAAATGGTGGTAAATACTATGTAGATTATCTCTCTGCCGGTGTTGCCAACATCATCGCTACTATCCAAGGTGATGGCTTACACCTCAATAGCCAACCTCCTCACAGCGTAACCAAGGAAATAGATGTAGCTTGTGCCGAACCTACTTTGGCTTGGGCTGAACAAAATCCTCTCGCTACTGCTGCAAAAGTTGGTGGAGATGACATCACTGCTTCCGTTTTAGTAAATGGCGCATCTACAGTAGGCGAGGGCTTGACCTTGACCGCTGAAAGCGACAATACAGCTATCGCTACCGTTTCTCTTAGCGGAACTACCATCACTGTTCACCCTGTTGCTGCTGGCAATGTCACTATCACCGTCACCCTAACTGGTAATGGCAAGTACTACTGCACCGATGCTGTCAGCTTGCAAAAAGAACTGACCATCGCTCCTGCTGCTGGTACATACACTATCGCATACACCCTGAATGATGGCTCACAAGGCACGAATCATCCAACAAGTGCTAATACAAATGAAGCATTTGCCGTTAGTGCTCCTACGCGCACTGGCTACACATTCACAGGGTGGACGGTTAGCCAAGGTTTAGTTAATTCTACTGCTTTGTGGGGAACGACTGCTAATCCTGCCAGCACCATCGACAATGTTTCTACACTATGTGCAAATGGTACTAACGATGTTTATTTCAAAGACCTTGCTGCAGCAGGTGGCTCTGTCACCCTCACCGCCAACTGGCGTGCTGAATGCCAAGGTGGCGGCGGAGGAAGTGCCGTGCCTTACCTATCTGAAGATGCAGAAACTGGTACTTATCTCACACGTACTATTTCACAAGATGGTTTAACTAGTGAGTGGACATACAACACATCTTCTTCTCAAGGCGACCATGCAGTAGCGGAAGGTAAGACTCCTATTATTGAAACAGGTGTTGGACTCCCATTTGTTGGTAAGATGAATTATGGAGGAACAAGCAACTATCTCACTTTCAAGAATACAACAGGAACTGCAACCACGATGTATATCCCCGTTCCTGACGTTGCTTCTTCAGGTACATTAACTATGCACTTTATGGCATCTAATACGGGTCGTCATTTAGGTTTGATTGATAATGATGGCGAGGAGGTTGAAGATAAGTATATTGATTATAAGCAAGGTGACCAATCTCTACAATTTGAAGCTAGTGAATTGACGCAATACAATAGCAAATATTATGTGCAAATACGTAATTTATCTGGACAAGATGTTAAAAAAATATCTTCGTTTAAGATAACATTGAACTCTACCGGTTCTGGCGGTTCGGGCACATGCTACTATGTCAGATATAATGTCAATACACCTGACGCTACAGGTAGCACTATGGACGCTGCTGCTTACAGCGAAGGCGCAAGTGTTACTACTGCTGCCAACGGATTTACACACAAAGACAGCAACTACGAGTTCAAGGGTTGGAACACCAAAGCCGATGGGTCTGGCTCTATGTATGAGGCAAGCGAAGCTAACGCATTCGCTATCTCTGCCAACACTACTCTATATGCTATTTGGGCATCTAAGACCACCTACACCGTTACTTACAACGATGGCAATGAGAACGATATGGCAGATCCTAATTCTCCTTATACTGCAAATAGTAGCGTACAAGTTCTCGCTTACGAAGACTTAGAGTTCACTCTGCCTGAGAACAAAGAGTTCGATTATTGGAAGAATCAAGATGACGAGCGACTAGAAGTAGGTGAGTCCTTTACTATCACAGAAGACATCACTATCACCGCTGTGCTGAAAGATAAACAAATTGTGGGTGAGGAACATACTATTACCTATGCCGCAGGTCCAGGTGCTACAGGTACAGCACCTGCTCCGCAAACTGTTGAATCGGGTACCACCATCACGATGCCAGAAAAAGGTGAGTTGGCTAAAGAGGGCTATTCGTTCACAGGTTGGAGCGATGGCACTACTACCTACTCTGCTGGGCAAAACTATACGATGCCTAACAACGATGTCAAGATGACTGCTCAATGGGAACTGATTAAAGTCATCACTTGCACCGAGTCAACATCGGGACAATACCTGTTCGAGGGCTATACCACTGTAGGTGAAGACCCCAAGAAAACAGTCTCCACTACGGGTACAACCTATGAGGCATTCTCCATCGACAATATCGACTTCTCAAAGATGAAGATTACCTTCGAAGGTGGTACAGGTGGATTCGGCGGTTGGAAAATCAATACAGACAAAGCTACTATCACTTTCTGTGTCGCAGAAGACGCACAAGTGGCTATTCGTTTGGGTACTTGTAAATCGGATATGAAGATTACCTATGTTAAATCTTCTTCTACCGATGGTAGCACCACTACCACTACCCTGACCAAGGAAGCGAATAATACATTCAGTGTGAAAGGTGATACCAAGGTGATACTCACTACCGCAGGTTCTTCTACTATCACCCTCAAGGAAATCAATGTAGATAATCCTTGCAGCATGAGTCCTGACTTCACCGCCAATCGTATCGGTCTATTGAAGAAAGATGTAGCAATATCTGCTACTCAGATAGCTACAGTATCTCTCACCAAAGGAGCAGTATCTTATTCCTATGTGGACAACTCTGCTACTATTGACGAGGATTGTGGTTTGACCGTATCTGTCACAAGTGACGGCAAGATGTCTGTAGAAGGTACTCCTGTAAATAACGGTACTTCTATGCGTACAGTCTATGCACAAGCTACCTTTACCAACGATTGCAGTTCTGCTACTGAATTCAATGTACGCGTACCTGTTTATATCAGTTCAGGCAAACCTTATGTGGCTTATGTAGTAGATGGTACTGCCAATGGTGCTTTCAATGCATATAGTGAACACTCTGACGATGCATTATACACCAAGTTGACTGCCAACTTTGATGTACAAATGGTGAATGCTTATGCTTCTGTTGATCAAGACAAGATTTTGGATTACTACAGCCAATTCGATGTAGTGGTTATTACCGACTATCCTAACACGAAAAATAAGTCTGGTGATATATCCTACTCTAACGCTTTGGGTTGGTTGGTAGATATTAAACCAGTGCTCACGATGGAAACCTTTGTTTCTAACTTGAGCAACTGGAAAGCCAAAGGTTTAACCTCTGACCCTATTAACCCAACGGGTGATGACAAGACCAATGAATTGACCCTGCTCTGCAATGCCAACGATATATTCGGTACGGGTAGCACAAGTCAAGCTGACCACTTCAAAGCAGGTTCTATACACGTGGTTACAACTGACCTGACTGACCCCTGCTTGCAAGGTTTTGCACCTATGGAAGCTCCTGATTATGTCTTCATCGCTTCGATTCATACACCTGAGACGGGTCAAACTTTGATTACCTGCTGCGAGCGTCAAGTTAATCCTGCTGCCCGTATGGTGGTACTCGGTATGCAACAGAAGGTTTATCCTAAGATTTCTGACTGCGGCTACGACATTGTGAAAGGTCTTATCAACTACCTCACTATCTCCGATCCTGCAAGCATACCTGACTGCTCACTTATCTTTAATGGTGAGGGTGGCAATAGCAACTGGTCCAATGCCAATAACTGGGAAGGTATGGTTACACCTAATCATATATCACCTGTTCGTATTGACGCACCTTGTGTAGTAGATGTAAAGAATGCGGCAGCAGGTTCTGTTAAGATTCACCAAGGAACTGCTAATGAGGTTACTTACAATGGTAGCATCACGGTTAATCCTGGCAAAGCGTTGTCTGTTAGCAAGTCTATCTCACGTATTGAGGGTCGCGAATACTCTACTTTGTTGAATACGGAGGCTGACGATATCAAGTTACTGGCTGATGAGACAAACGGAAGTGGAGCGTTGATTATTGGCGCTGAAGAAGGAACCAACCAAGCCACTATGCAACTCTACTCCAAATCAAGAGAGGAAAATGGTTACTATTACTGGCAATACATAGGTTTCCCGTCTGAAGACATCAATCTGGCTAAAGCTTTCCCGGGCGGTTATCTGTATCAACAAAAAGAGACCACAGATGGGTATTGGACTTACATCACATCCGGTAAAGCAGAGGCATTCGGTGCTTATGGTATCTCACTGGATTATAAAGACCTTTATACCTACACCGGACATCTTGTGCCAACTACAGACAAGGAGATTAACTTGACCTATTCTGCTTGCGAAGGTATCAATATGATAGGTAACTCTTGGACTGCTCCTATCCAAATCACCAAGATGGAAACAACAGACTTCGGTGAAGCTACTCCAACTATCTATATCTACAATACAGGTAATGATGAAGAAGCCGGAGGAGGAGATGGTGTGACTGTCGAAGGAGATGAAACAGGTACATGGTCTGTCATTCCTATCAGTGCTACAAAAGACGATATTTGGAAAGGTAAAAAGACAATTCCATCTATGCAGGCATTTGAGGTACACACTGCTACTCCAACCACTTTGACTTTGGATTATTCACGCATTGTGATGCCTGAAGCAAATACGGAAGTATTGGTAGAACCTCTATATGCCCCTGTTAGAAAACAGGCAGCAGAACGCCATACCTCAATGCGAATTGTTGTTACGGGTCAAAACAAGATGGCTGACTTATACCTATTCGAAGGAGAGAACTTCTCTGAAACCTACGATAGAGGTTGGGACGGTGACTTTGTAGAAGGTGACGACAACACAATGCAATTCTATTCCACTTGTGCCTTAGGCAATATGGCGGTTAATGCTCTGCCTGATTTGGAAGGATTGCCAATCATCTTCAAACCTTTGGCTAAAGTGAATAATTATACCATTAGTTTCAATCAATATGGTGATGACACTTGGTACTTTAATGACATCAAGACACAAACTTCCACTTTGATAGATGCCGCCAATACATACACCTTCACCAGCGAACCGGGCGACGATGAAGCACGCTTCTATATCTCCCGCATACCGTTCCGCACTACGCCAACCGACTACGAGACCTTGGACGAAGATGCAGAGAACACGCTGAAGAAGATGATTTATAAGGAACACTTCTTTATGATTATCAACGGCAAGATGTATGACGGCGTAGGTAAACTGTTTAACAAACAAAAGTAAGGAGGTACAACGATGAAAGAACAAAAAGAAAATAGTATAATGAATAAGGTAATTTTAGTTTTTCTACTGAGTATATCAGTAGGTGTGTTTGCTCAAACCGATGGCGCGTCTGCGCCATCGGCAGGGTTCGGTTCAACCAGCAGCATGATGGGTTCCGGCAGTGCGTATAGTTCCTCTCCGTCTATCAATGCATACGGCATGGCAGAAGCCCCGATGGGCGAGGTTGCCTCTGTTCCTAACGAAGGTAGGGGAGCAGGTCACACACCCAACCCGGAACGCCCTAATACACCTATCGGTGATGCCGTGCCGTTCCTGTTGCTCCTTGCAGCGGCTTATGCTGTGGTGGCTTTATGCCGCCGCAAAGCGGTTCGTTAGCGGTTCGTTCACCCTTCGTTCACCCTTGCTTGAAATAAAAATCGACATACATTTGCGTATGTCGATTTTTATTTGTATCTTTGCAGTCCAATTTACATAAAATCTACGATATGAAAAAACATTTACTTATGTTATGGGCGATGTGTTGCGCGATGGGACTGTATGCAGCCAATAAACCCCTCAAGATTGTGTACGAAAACGATGTGCACGGTAATATCCAAAACTACGCCGCTATAGCCGGACTGCGCGACTCGTTGCGTAAAGCCGGTTATCCGGTCATAACCGTTTCGTCGGGCGATTTCTTGCAAGGCACAGCCTATGCCAGTATGTCCAAGGGCCGCTTCTGCGTTGATGTGGTGAACGCGCTGCCGTACGACGTGATAGCCGTAGGCAACCACGACTTGGACTACGGAGGCGCACGGTTGATGGAACTGCGCGATACGCTGAGCCACCGCACTGCCTTATTATGCTGCAACCTATACGACTCGCTCAACCGCCGCTGCATGGACGCTTACACGGTGCGGGAAGCCGGTGGCTACAAAGTGGCTTTTGTTGCCGTACTGACCACCGCTACCGAAGATTTGGAGGCAAACGTGGTTTTTAACGCGCAGGGTAAACAGATATATACTTTCTGCAAGGACTCGCTGGCTGCCGTTACACAACGTGCCATCGATGCCGCCCGGGCACAAAACCCGGACTATGTAATTCTACTGGCGCACATGGGAGAAATGCCTTTGGACGAACATATATCCATCGGCCAGTTGATGGACCAGCTGACGGGCGTGGACGTGATTCTGGACGGTCATAGCCACTCGCAGATTGAATCTATTTACGTGCAAGATAAAGACGACAAGGACGTGCTGCTGTCCCAAACAGGCTCCAACTTGCAGAAAGTGGGTTGCCTGACGCTTGCCAAAGGCGAGGACGCTACAACAATGCTGATAGATAGCAAGCAACTGCCGTGTAATGCTACCGTAAAAGCAGCATTTGACCGTGTCGATAAGCAGATGAAACCTATCTTGGGGCGCGTAATGGGCAAGACGGACTTTGAACTGTGCTATTCGATGGACGGCAAACGCGCCGTGCGTAACCGTGAGACTAATCTGGGCGACTTGGTGGCAGATGCTTATAGCACCACCTTGGATACGCATATAGGCTGGGTAAACGGCGGCGCTATCCGTACTGCCATCGGTGCCGGCGACATAACCTACGGCGAGATGATGAATGTATCGCCATTCAATAACTTTATGTGCGTGGTGGAAGTGACCGGCAAAATGTTGGCAGACGCTTTGGAGGAATGTTATCGCGACTGCCCGTTGGAATTGGGTATGTTCGGCCAAATAAGTAACGTGCGCTGTAAGATAGATACCACCATACATAACACCCTGCAATGGACCGACGACAACCAACTGATAACGTCCGGTCCAAGACGTGTGTACGACATCGAAATACACACCGATGGAGGTTGGCGGCCCTTATTGCCCGAAGATACGCTGACAATGGGTAGCACCTACTATATCGTTTATAACGGTGAGTCCCGTGCGTTCCATAATGCCCGCTTGCTGAAAGATAAAGTGATGACCGACTTGGAGAGCCTGACATCGTATGTGGTTGATTATCTGCACGGCAATGTGTCTGATACCTATCGTCAGCCGCAAGGACGTATCGTG
The DNA here is from genome assembly GCA_024400275.1 of Paludibacteraceae bacterium. The sequence goes on from JAKSMY010000012.1 coordinate 28,538, forward strand.
ATGACCGATGCCCGTCCGCAACCCATGCCGGACAAATCCAAGGCAAAGAAAGGAAAACGTGCCCGTACACGCGTGAGAAAACCGAAAGTGTTATTTTAAGTACAGAAATATGAAAAAAGAAGTGATGTTTTTAGCTATGGCTACTATGATGACAGCATGTGGACATAAGAATTTAAGTGTCGGTATTCAGCAGGCTAACCTTGATACGGCAGCCAATCCCGTTGCGGATTTCTATCAATATGCTTGCGGCGGTTGGATGGTTAATCACCCCTTGGAAGCCGAGTACAGCCGCTTTGGCAGTTTTGACGAGTTGGGGTTGCGTAATCTGGAGCAGGTAAACGGCTTAATCAAAGAAATAGCCGGTGCGGAGCAAACAAAAGGTAGTGTGGAGCAGAAAATAGGCGACCTGTATAATATGGTTATGGACACCACACGGCGCGATTCGCTGGGCGTTATGCCGGCGTACAAGAACATCGGGCCCTTGCAGGAAATAACATCTAAGGAGGACCTGTTGCGCTATTTGGCACATAGTCTGGAATGTAGCATGTGGGCGATGTATGTGGAAGCCGATGCCATGAACAGCACCATGAATATACTGAACGAGTGCCAAGCCGGCTTCGCCTTGGGCGAGAAAGAGTATTACTTCGACCAGGACGAACATACTACCATGATTCGTGACGAATACAAGAAGCACATCGCCAAGATGTTTGAGTTGTTCGGTTATCTGGACGGAGACTTGGCAGCCGATGTTATCCTTCGCATGGAGACCCGTCTTGCCGGTGCAGCCCTGAATAACGTCGAGTTGCGCGACCCCGTGGCTAACTACAACAAGATGAGCATTGCCGAACTGCAACAGATGGTGCCGCAAATAGATTGGCGCACCTATTTGGACTTGAGTGGACTGCATACAGACAGTATCAACGTAGGGCAGGTGGAACACCTGAAAGAAGCCGGCAAGATGTGGGCTGACGAGTCCTTGGAGGACCTCAAAACCTTCTTTATATGGCAGATAATAGACGGCAGTGCGGGTTACCTGAGTCAAGACGTGTATATGGAGAACTTCCACTTCTATGGTCAGATACTAAGCGGTACTCCCGAACCCAAGCCGCTGTGGAAACGTGCTACCGGCATGGTGAACGGTACGTTGGGCGAGGCTGTGGGACAGATGTACGTCAAAAAATACTTCCCCGAAGAAAACAAAGCCCGTATGCTCGCCTTGGTTAAGAACCTGCAAAAATCCTTGGGCGAACGTATTCAAGCCCTGGACTGGATGAGCGATACCACCAAAGCCAAAGCACAGGAGAAACTGGACGCTTTCACCATCAAGATAGGTTACCCTGACAAGTGGCGCGACTATACGGCACTGGATATAGACCCCTCTTTGTCGCTATACGAAAACGTGCTGCGTGCCAGCCGCTTTGAACAGGACTACAGCATCAGCTATTTGGATAAACCGGTAGATAAAGCCAAATGGTATATGACCCCGCAAACCGTGAATGCTTATTACAACCCCAGCAGCAATGAGATATGCTTCCCTGCTGCCATACTGCAATACCCCTTCTTTGATATGAGTGCCGACGATGCGTTCAACTACGGCGCGATAGGTGTGGTGATTGGTCACGAGATGACACACGGCTTTGACGACCAAGGCTGTCAGTTTGACAAAGACGGTAACCTGAATAACTGGTGGACAGCAGAGGACAAAGCCGCCTTTGATGCCCGTACCAAGGTAATGGAAGAGTATTTCAATGCCATAGAGGTGGCTCCGGGCATACACGCCAATGGCGCGTTCACTTTGGGTGAGAATATAGCCGATCACGGCGGATTGCAAATCAGTTATCAGGCGTTCAGCCAACTGCTTGCCAGTGGTCAAGCCCAGTTGAGTAAAGACGAGAGTGTTTATACGCCCGAACAGCGTTTCTTCCTCAGTTACGCCAATGTCTGGGCAGGCAATATACGTGACGAAGAGGTCTTGCGCCGCACCAAGTCCGACCCGCATAGTTTGGGTAGATGGCGTGTGAACGGTGCCCTGCCCCATATCGGTGCATGGTACGACGCTTGGGGTGTAACACCCGATAGCCCGATGTTTGTTCCCGAAGAGAAACGTGTCCACATCTGGTAACATAGAAGTAGTAGGTGCCCGGGTACACAACCTGAAGAACATAACCGTCAGCATGCCTCAAGGTAAGTTGACGGTTATTACCGGATTAAGCGGCAGCGGCAAGAGTTCGCTGGCGTTTGATACTATTTTTGCAGAAGGGCAACGGCGTTATTTGGAGACGTTCTCCAGTTACGCCCGTGGCTATATAGGTCAGTTGCAACGTCCCGACGTGGATAAGATATCCGGCTTGAGCCCGGTAATCAGTATAGACCAAAAAACGACAGGCAGGAACCCGCGTTCAACGGTTGGCACGATAACCGAGGTGTATGATTTCCTCCGTCTGCTTTACGCCCGTGCCGGCACGGCCTATTCGTACCGGACCGGCAAGGAAATGATTCAGATGAACGATGAGGAGATCGTACAACATATCGTGAAAGACTATGCCGGACAGAAAATCCTACTGCTGGCTCCTTTGGTACAAGGGCGAAAAGGACATTACCGTGAACTGTTGGATTCGGTTCGGAAAAAAGGCTACCTGCATGTGCGCGTAGATGGCGAGGTGGTGGAACTGTATCAGGGAATGAAAGTGGACCGCTATCAAAACCACTTTATAGAGGTAGTGATAGACAGACTGAAAGTGGGAACACAGGGCGATGCCGTAGATGAGAAGAGATTATTGGAATCGGTGAATAAAGCCATGCTGGTGGGTGACGGGCTGATTATGATTCTCCCCCAACAGTCAGATGTCAATTGTCAGTTATCAACTATCCACTCTCCCCGTTTTTTCTCGCGCAACATGATGGACCCTGAAACAGGGTTGAGTTACCGTCAGGCAGCTCCGCATACTTTCTCGTTCAATAGTCCCAGCGGTTGGTGCCCGTGCTGCAAAGGACTCGGAAAAGTTAAGGCGAACGAAAACGCAAAAGCAGACGTAAACGATATAATCCACGATGAGGAAAACTGGTTTGAACGGCTGGTGGAGGCTGTGAAGGAGAACGATAACGCAAACGAGAACGAGGACGAGATTTGGCAGGAGTGCCCGGTGTGTCACGGTCAGCGGTTGAATAAGGAAGCATTGAGTTATCGCATAGGGGGCAAGAACATAGCCGAATTGGCAGAGATGGATATAGATATGCTGCTGGACTTTTTGCAATCATTGTGCATCGTGCATTGTCAATCGTCAACCAAAAAAGCCATTGCCGAACCGATTGTGAAAGAGATTTGCGGACGACTGCATTTCATGCTGAGTGTGGGACTGAATTATCTGAACCTGAACCGTTCGTCGGATAGTCTGAGTGGCGGAGAAAGTCAGCGTATCCGTCTGGCAACACAGATAGGGTCACGGTTGGTGAATGTGCTGTATATATTGGATGAACCCTCAATCGGCTTGCACCAGCGCGATAACCAGCGGCTGATAGATAGTCTGAAGGAGTTGCGCGACATGGGCAATACGGTGCTGGTGGTGGAGCATGACGAGCAGATGATGCGCCAAGCCGATTATGTGGTGGACATAGGTCCCCGTGCCGGACGATTGGGAGGCGAAGTGGTGTTTGCCGGTACGCCTGCCCAAATGCTCAAAGCCGATACCCTAACTGCCCAGTATCTGAGAGGGGAGAAGGTGTGCCTTTCGGGCAATCGGGCAATCGGGCAATCAAGCCATCGAATCCGCCTAAGCGGCTGCCGTGGCAATAACCTGAAAAACATTTCCGTGGAGTTTCCGCTGGGTAGTATGATATGCGTTACCGGCGTAAGCGGCAGCGGTAAATCAACACTAATCAACCAAACCCTGTATCCTATTTTGCGCCACCAACTGCATAGAAGTTTGCAAAAACCGCTGGCATATGACAAGATAGAGGGTGTTGAATATATAGACAAAGTGGTGGCTGTGGATCAGTCGCCGATTGGACGTACCCCACGCAGCAATCCGGCAACCTATACGAATGTGTTTACCGATATACGTGATTTATTTGCCCAACTGCCGGAATCCCGTATTCGCGCTTGGCGACCCGGACGCTTCTCGTTCAATACCCCCGGTGGCAGGTGTGAAGAATGTACGGGAAACGGTTATAAAACGATCCGGATGCATTTCCTGCCTGATGTGTACGTGCCTTGTGAAGCGTGTGGCGGCACCCGATACCAGAAAGAGACCTTGGAAGTGAGGTTCAAAGGCAAGACAATAGCCGATGTGCTGGACATGACTGTCAACCAGGCCGTTGAGTTCTTTGAGAGCCAGCCGCATATACTGAAGAAAATAAAAACCATTCAGGACGTAGGTTTAGGTTATGTCAAATTGGGGCAGTCCTCCACTACGTTAAGCGGCGGCGAGAGTCAACGTATGAAACTGGCTACCGAGTTGAGCAAACCCTCTACAGGAAGAACAGTGTATATATTGGACGAACCCACAACAGGTTTGCATTTCGAGGACATACGAATCTTGATGCAGGTGCTGCGCCGATTGACGGAGCAGGGCAATACGGTGATTATCATTGAACATAACCCCGATGTTATCAAAGTATCGGATTGGATTATCGATATGGGACCGGAAGGCGGACGAGGCGGAGGCGAACTGGTCGCTGAAGGTACATTGGAAGATATACGGAAAAATAAACGTTCCCTAACAGGACAATATGTATAAATGGATATAATAATTTTAGCTATTGAATCAAGTTGCGATGATACATCGGCTGCCGTCATCAAAGACGGACTGCTGATGAGCAATGTGATTGCCTCTCAAAGCGTACATGAAGAATTTGGCGGGGTGGTGCCGGAGTTGGCTTCGCGCGCCCATCAGCAGAATATCATGCCGGTGGTAGATACGGCATTGCGTCGTGCGGGAGTAGATAAATCGGAACTGTCGGCTATTGCCTTTACGCGTGGTCCGGGCTTGTTGGGTTCGCTGTTGGTGGGTACCAGTTTTGCCAAAGGCTTGGCACTGTCGCTGCATATCCCCTTGGTGGAAGTGAACCACCTGCAGGGGCATATCATGGCGCATTTTGTGGAGCCCTCGCCCGAATATATAGCCACCAATCCCAAACTGCAAGGTGTTGAGATTCGTCACCCCCAGTTCCCGTTCCTCTGTCTGTTGGTTAGCGGCGGTAATTCGCAGATTGTGAAAGTAGATGCCTATAACAAAATGCAGATAATCGGTCAGACAATTGATGACGCTGCCGGAGAGGCGTTTGATAAATGTGCCAAAGTGATGGGGCTGCCTTACCCGGGCGGTCCGTGGATAGACAAACTTGCCAAATCGGGTAATGCTGCGGCTTTCCCGTTTGCCAAACCCAATATAGCCGGTTATGACTATTCGTTCTCCGGCTTGAAAACATCGTTTCTCTATACCTTGCGCGATTTGATGAAAGAACATAAGGTGGAAACGGTGGAAGAACTTTACGGGCATATTCCCAACCTGAAAGAAGATTTATGTGCTGCTTTGCAGACCACGATAATTGATATATTGCTGAAAAAAGTAAAAAAAGCAGCCAAAGATTTAGGTATTACCCGGATAGCCGTTGCCGGTGGCGTGAGTGCCAATTCGGGATTGCGCGATGCTATTGCGGATATGTGTTGTCGTCAGCATTGGGAGGCGTTTATTCCGCCTTTCTCCTTCACCACCGATAACGCCGCTATGATAGCCCAAGCCGGTTATTATAAGTATAAAGACAACGATTTATGTTCCATTGATGCCGTCCCGTATGCCAAAACGACTATTTGACACATTGCGTCCTTACCAAGATATATTGGTGTTTGTCGTTGCCTTGTTGGTCGCCAATTGTTTCTGGAAATACACCGTTCATGGCGATGAAGCCGGCTACGGCGATGTGACGTGGTTCGGCTTGGTGCTGACTCCTTTTTTTGATATGGTGGCGCAGCAGGTGGCGCAAACGGTATATGCGTTGGTGGCTGTGGTGCGTGATACCGTTCACCTACAGGGAACCCATCTGTTCTTTGACTCAGGCAACGGGTCACATATCGTGTGGAGTTGTACGCCTATCAAGCAAAGTTTTATATGGCTGTGCCTGATACTGGCGGCTCGCGGTCCGTGGGTGCATAAGATATGGTATATTCCGGCAGGCTGGGTGGTGATATACGGAATCAATATAGTGCGTATAGCTGCCATTTCGCTCATAATAGAACATCACCCCGAATTATTCGAGGTGATGCACACATACGTTTTCAAATACGTTTTTTACGGACTTATGTTCTTGATGTGGTTGCTGTGGATCGAGTGTCTGGTTAAGCATTTCACTGCCGACTCAGATACGCGTGCATAGCTTTGGCGGCTTTCCGTCCGTCGGACATGGCAAGAATGACGGTAGCCCCGCCGCGAACTATATCGCCTCCGGCAAAGAGGGTAGGTAGCGAACTCTGCATCGTGTCTTCGTTTACAGCAATCGTGCCCTTTTTGCTAATCTCCAATCCGTCCACCGAATTGGGGATAAGAGGATTAGGACTGACACCTACGCTCACGATAACCAAATCCACAGGCAAGGTTATTGTTTTTCCCTCTACCGCTATCGGGCTGCGGCGACCTGACTCGTCAGGTTCACCCAGTTCCATCACTTGCAGCACGGCTTCTTTGACACGTCCGTTCTCGTCAGCATGATATTCAATGGGGTTGTGCAAGGTCATAAACTCTATGCCTTCTTCTTTGGCGTGACGCACTTCTTCCACTCGGGCAGGCATCTCCTCCTCGCTGCGGCGGTAGATAATCATTGCGCGCTCTGCGCCGAGACGCTTGGCAGTACGGACAGCGTCCATTGCCGTATTACCGCCACCGATGACGGCTACGTTCTTGCCGTAGAGAAGCGGCGTATCGGTCATTTTATTGCCGGCATCCATCAGGTTGACGCGCGTCAGGTACTCGTTGCAACTCATCACGCCGTTCAGGTTCTCGCCGGGTATATTCATAAATCGGGGCAGACCGGCTCCCGAGCCGACAAAGACAGCAGCGTATCCCTGTGCCTTCAAATTGTCTATGGTCAATGTCTTACCGATGATAGTGTCCGTTTGAAACGATACACCCAACTGGCGCAGACCCTCAATCTCTTTATCTACGATGCGGTTAGGCAGACGGAACTCGGGAATACCGTATTTCAGTACACCGCCTATCTCGTGAAGTGCCTCAAAGACGGTAACCTGATAGCCGTATTTAGCCATGTCACCGGCAAAAGCCAATCCGGAAGGACCACTGCCCACCACAGCAATCTTCTTATCATTGTGCATTGTGCATTGTGAACCGTGCATCGCGCTCTGCGCGTGATCAGCCACAAAACGTTCCAAGTAGCCGATGGCAACGGGTTGATGTCCCATTTTATGATGAATACAGCGTGCCTCACACTGTTTCTCCTGCGGGCATACACGTCCGCAAACTGCCGGCAGCGTACTGCTTTGCCGGATAATAGCGGCTGCCTCGTTGATATGCCCATGCTCCACTTGTTTGATAAAATCGGGAATGTGGATATTGACGGGACAACCTTCTACGCAGGTCGGGTTCTTGCAGTTCAGGCAACGGTGGGCTTCGGTGACAGCCTGTTCCCATGTAAGACCTTGGTTCACTTCGGCATGCATACTGTGTACACGGATCTCCGGTGCCAACTCGTTCATTTTTACACGAGGAATAGCCACACGCTCCTTGGGCTTGAGTTCATAATCCTTAATCCTTAATTCATAATCCTTCATTGCCTCGGCTTCCTCGGCTTTATAGGTGCGTAGCCGCGTCATCATCTCGTCCCAATTGACTTGGTGGGCATCAAATTCCGGTCCGTCTACGCACACGAACTTAGTCTGTCCGCCTACCGATACGCGGCAGGCTCCGCACATACCCGTGCCGTCCACCATGATGGTGTTGAGACTGGCATCGGTGGGGATGTTGTATTTGGCAGTGGTCAGGCTGACAAATTTCATCATGATAGCAGGACCGATGGTGATACATTTATCCACTTTCTCGCGTTGGATAACCTGCTCTACACCTACGGTAACTACGCCCTGTTGTCCCATGCTGCCGTCGTCGGTCATGATGATAACCTCGTCGGACCATTGAGCCAGTTCGTCCTTTAATATGATAAGGTCTTTATTTCTTGCGGCAAGAACGGTGATTACCCGGTTTCCCGCTTTCTTTAGTGCTTCGGCAATAGGCAACATCGGAGCAGCCCCCACACCGCCGCAGGCACAAACAACCGTACCGAAATGCTCAATATGTGTGGCTTTGCCCAGTGGACCGACAATATCTTGCACTTGCTGACCGGGCTCCATCGCGCATAGTTTGGAAGAGGAAACGCCAATACGCTGAACGACCAACGTGATAGTGCCTTTGTCGGTATCGGCGGCACTGATGGTAAGTGGCATACGTTCGGAATGGTTATCTACCCGAACGATGACGAAATGACCGGCACGGCGGCTACGGGCGATTAGTGGTGCTTCAATCACCAATTCGGCTACGTTGTCTGAGAAAAAACGTTTCGAGATAATGGTATTCATAGTGAATGTATCTGAATGGAGACGCAAAGTTACATTTTTTTTTGCATATGTGCAAATATTTTTGTACTTTTGCACGGTAAATTGTTATAGAGTATGAAATCAGATGCTTTTTCGTCACGGATAGGTGTGATCTTGGCAGCGGCCGGAGGTGCTGTCGGATTGGGTAATATATGGAAGTTCCCCTATATGTTGGGGCAGAATGGCGGAGGTGCCTTTTTGTTGGTGTATATCCTCTGTGTGGCTGTTTTCGGTGTGCCGTTGATGATGACGGAATTTATGATGGGTAAACGCAGCGGCAAATCGGTGTTCAGCGCGTACGAGAGTTTGGTAAACAACCGTCATTGGAACTGGTTGCCGTTTGTTACGTTCTTTTCCACATTGCTGATTACCGGGTTTTATTGTGTCGTTACCGGCTGGTGCATCTGCTATTTGTATTATTCTTGCGTCGGGATATTCCACAACATAGATGTCAATGCGGCTAACGCGCTTTTTTCGGGTCTTGCTCAAAACGGTTGGCAATCGTTTGCTTGCAGTGCCGTAGCGGTTGCGTGTGCAGCAGGTATCTTGTGGGTTGGAGTAGGCAAGGGTATAGAGCAATTAAGCAAGATTCTCATGCCGCTGCTGCTGGTTATTCTGTTAGTCCTGATTGTGCGCGTAACCATGTTGGAAGGTGCTTTTCGCGGAGTGGCGTTCCTTTTCGCTTCGGACCTGAGTAAGATAACACCCCGTATTATTCTGGACGCGATGGGGCAGTGCTTTTATTCGTTGAGTATAGCCATGGGAGCCTTGATTACCTACGGTGCCTATATGCCTAAAAATCAGAATGTAGCCTCTACCACATTACAAATCGTTGTTCTGGATACTCTCGTGGCGGTATTGGCAGGCTGCGCCATTTTTCCGGCTGTCTTTGCCTACGGATTTAGCCCTACGGAAGGTCCTCAGTTGGTCTTCTGTGTATTGCCGATGGTCTTTGACCGGATGGCGGGGGGAATGTTTTTTGCGGCACTCTTTTTTGCTCTGCTGACCATAGCGGCAGTAACGTCTGCCATGTCGCTCATAGAGATGCAGACGGCTTTCTTGTACGATTGGTCGCGTGCCCGCACGGAACGTCGTGCGTTGGCTGGAAATACCGATATACCTCGCTCTCTGTCACGGCACGAAGCAATCAGTATCTCGTCGCTCTGTTCGCTACTGGTGGCTTTCGTATGTGCATGGTCGATGAGTGATGCGGCTCCTTGGCTGACGTGGGGCGGTGTCAATGCTTTTGATTGGGTGGACCGCCTTACATCGCATATCACTTTGCCTTCGATAGCCTTCTTTACGGTCCTTTTCTTCGGCTGGTATGTCAGTCGCGACGTTGTGGTAGCCGAGATGCGTCTTTACCATGGGGTCAAACCATGGAACATCCTCGCGTACCGCTTTCTGATACGCTGGTTTATACCGATTATTATTCTGCTTATTTTCCTAAACGGTATAGGTGTTATTTCGTTGTAAAGACAGTTAGAAGTATTTGGTTTCTGCTCCAACTATGGATGTTAACAGGTTGTTGGCCAATCTGCTGGCACCGAAACGGAATGATTGGTTATTCAGCCACTCTTGACCCAGAATTTCTTTTACCAACGTATAGTGCGTGACGGCTTCTTCGGTCGTGGAAACGCCTCCTGCCGGCTTGTAGCATATTTTCTGCCCTGTTTGGCTTTTCCATGCTTTTATCGCGGAGCACATGACGTAGGTGGCTTCAGGGGTGGCATTGACTTTGATTTTGCCGGTAGATGTTTTGATAAAATCTGCACCGGCAGCCATTGCCAAAATGGATGCTTTCCATATATTCTCTGCCGTTGCCAATGCGCCTGTTTCCAGGATAACTTTGAGATGTTTGTCTCCGCAGACTGCTTTTATCTCGCTTATCTCGTCAAATACCTCCTGATAGCGTCCTTCCAGGAATTTGCCGACGGAAATGACAATATCTATCTCTGAGGCACCTGCTTTGATTGCCAGTGCCGTTTCTGCCACTTTGACTTCGATAAAGGTCTGCGAAGCCGGAAATCCGGCACTGACACAAGCCACACCGATACCTTTCGGCAGATAGGCTGCCGCCACATGGGCCAAAGCCGGATACACGCACATGGCAGCCACATTGGGCAGGTCGGGGTAGTGCTTGGGGAAATCCGCTACTTTTTTAGCCATATTTTCCACTTTGGCTATGGTGTCTTCTCCGTTGAGTGTGGTCAAGTCGATTTGGTTAAGACATTGCATCCACACCGGCCGGTTGTTGTTTTCGGAGAAATGTTGGTCCAAGATTGTTTTTGTGGCAACAGCCACTTCGGCATCCGTCATAGTGAACGGATATGCCGCAAAAAGTTCATTAAAATCCATATTCGACGATAATTAAATTGCTATTCCGGAAGACGGCCTATAATAGTCTCGTTGCCCCGTACGGATTCTCCGATGGCTACAAAGATTTCGGTGTTCATCGGCAGATACATGTCCACGCGCGAACCTAATTTGATAAATCCCATGTGCTCGTTGCGGTGGCTCTGCTTGCCCACTTTGGCATACGTTACGATACGCCTTGCCATAGCCCCTGCAATCTGTCTGACGGCTATCTGAAGTTTAGACGGCGTTTCTATAACCACCAGCGAACGTTCGTTCTCGGTGGAAGATTTGGGCAGCCAGGCTCCCATGTGACGGCCTTTCTGGTGTTCGCTGCGAACGATAGTCCCTTCCACGGGGTACCAGTTGGCGTGGACGTTAAAAGGAGACATGAAAATACTGACTTGCAGTCTCTGTTCATGGAAAATCTCATCTTCCATGGTCGGCTCTATTACTACCACATGCCCGTCTGCCGGTGCCAAAAGAAAATTAGGGTCGGTAATATCTACCACACGTACCGGATTGCGGAAGAAATAGGCGACAAAAACCAGCAGGAGCATCATGGCTATTAAGGTAATGGCAAACAACCAATGATGCTGTTGATAGACAAAAATGTACATGGGAATGTTAATCATCAGCAATAGCAGTACAATACCCAGTATGGAATGTCTGCCCTCTTGATGAATGCGATGGTGAAGATGTTGGTGTTTCATAGTATTATATCCATTGATTATAAGGGAATTGCGCTAACATTTGTGCCGCCTCGTCCAGCCCCTTTTGCATCTTTTTGTCCAACATAAACTTGAACATCATGGGGATGTCGGCTTTCAGCGTAAGCCGGATGCGGGTGTCAAGAGGGGCTATCTGCTTCAGCTGAATCCAGAAATTAGCCTCCACCGGCGCACCTTCGGCTCCGAATTTGATGGTGTCGTTCTCGATGCGATCGACAATTCGGATAGTTATTTTTTGTCCTAAGCCGTCTACTTTCATGCGGATATAGTCCGCCGCTATCTCCATTTCCTGTACCTTGTCTTGGGGAATCATGTCTTTTACGCGGTTCAGGTTTTCCAGATTGGACAACACCTTATAAACGTTGGCGGCACTGTTGGGGATAGAGCATACTTGGCTCTCGTATTTTACTTCTGACATTCTTGGTTCCAATTTAGAGGATCGGCGTGCCACGTGTTCAGCACATCGATTACCTCGGATGAATATTGATTGGTTGATTGTAATTGCTGTATCAGGGCGGGGAAATTGGTCAGTGCTATCAGTTTGACATCTACATCGGTCAGACTCTCCCGTGCAACGGGAAAATCGTAATCAAACAGCGTGATGGCACCCAATACACTGCATCCGCTGTTTCGCAACGCTTCTACCGCACGCAAAATATGTTCGCCCATGTTGACCTGATTCTCGATAATAACCACGTTCTGACTCAGCCGCAGATTGCCCTCTATCTGGTTCTCCATTCCGTGATTCTTGGGATAGGGATATACGGAAACAAACGGCAGGGCTAACTGGTCCGCTACCAGAATACCGTGGGCAATGGCATTGGTGGCTATTCCTGCTATAATCTCTGCCTCCGGAAAATATTCCGCCACCAGTTGAGCCATCTTCCTGCGGAAGAAATTGCGCGTGGCTGGGTAACTGAGAATCTTACGGTCGTCTAAATAGATAGGCGCACGCCAACCGTTTCCCCACGTAAAGGGATTGCCCGTTTGTATGCTGACTGCTTTCAGATTAACAAACTCATTGGCGGCTTGTTGCTCAAAGGGTGTCATTATATTCGATCAAAAGAACGTGCAAAGATACAAATTTATTTTCAAATATGCAAATTTATTTGCGTTCGGGGTGCTTTTTCTCGTACTTTTTTATTTGCAGATCGGAAACATGGATAGCGCGCTCCAGCGCATCTATGTTGCTCATCAACACGGCTAATCGGTACGTGTCCGCCAACGCCTGCTTCTCCCCGTTGCTCAGATAATAGGAACAGCGCGCTTCGTGACGGACATCAAGCGCGGTAACCCGGATACGCTCCTCCGGATGTGAGGAGATAAAAGCCAGTATCCGGTTGGCGTTCTCTCCGTCTATGGTCAGTATTTCGTGCCAACCTTCCGCCTCGAAAGCATGGTTACTGCCTTCTTCCTCTACAAAATCTTCACCCGCCTCCACACGGACGGTTTGCTGCCGGCACGCAACACTGCCGAAATAATAGGATTGGACACTCGTCTGACGGTTGTCGGACACGTACGCCTGAAGATAGTTGCGGCTGGCGTTGCCGGTCGTCTGCAACAGGCGGTGAACATAATGACCGTAATCTTCGTTCTTCTCGTCCTTGCTGTAAACGAACGAGGTCAGCATAGAATCGGTCCGGGGTAGCAGTAACTGCAATACCGAATCGGAATAGTGCATATTCTGTTGGGCACGGACATACGTAAGGCTGTCTTTGCGCGCTTTCTCAAGACGCATCTGCTCAACGGCGGAGGGACGGTGAGTGCATGACGATAAGACCAACATACCTGTCAGCCATAGCCCGTAATACCAACCGCATGCTTTGAAAATAGGGTGTCTCATAGTGCTTAATCTGAATTCGGCTGCAAAGATACAAAAAAAAATAGTCATACGCAAATTTTTCTATAATCTCTCCCCTCTAAACTGTAGGCGCTTGCGCCGTTCTATTATCAACGCAAGCCCCGCTTGCTATCAACAAGCGCGTCAGCGCTACAACAATCTGCGTCTTCTTCTCCTCTGCCTGCAACATAACATCAACATAACATCACCGTACTTTCTCCCTACCTTCTACCAGTTGCGCCAATATGTAGCGATACCTGCTGGTGTATCCTTTGCCTTTCCAATCTTGGTACTCGTCTTTTCTCCCCTCGTCTTTATTGATTTGCGAGGCGGTCTTGGTCAGTTCACCGAAACTCCTGCGGTACGCTTTCTCGTGCTCCGAAAAGTCTTTCTCTGTTCGTGGGTGAAGCAGATAATAGGTGTGTCCGCCTCTAAAACTTACTCGTGAATAGTGTTTCACTTTACCGTGTGCCCTTTCTACTGGGGCTATATATTCTACTTTTGCCATAATTAAATCTTTTGTTGTGTAGCGAAAGTGCAATTGCATTTTGCACTTTCGCTTATAATTGATTGATTTTTAATAACTTGTTTAGAAAATGCAAAATGCAATTGCATTTTCTTTTTATGCTGCTTTTTCGTATTGTCCGTGACTGGCATGTTTTATCAATCCTTTGTCGGACCATTCTACTAACCAATATTTCGCCATTCGTTCACTCACGCCCATCTGCTGAGCCAATTTCACGCACTCGCCGGTACTGAATTCGATTGGCAGACTGGCCAGGAACGTGGATTTTTGGTAACTGCCCTTCACTTCCGGCACCGCCAATTGGTCCTTGCCGCCTATCTGGTTATACGCATCGGCAGCATTCAGCAGCAGTTTGGTCGAAATCACCATCGCCGTCTCAAAATCCTCATCTGAACATGTCATCGTGCATTGTGCATTGTCAATCGTCATCGTGCATTGTGCATTGTCAACCGTCAACCTTCTCAACACACTTAATATACATGCCACGCGCACATGCGTGGTGGCATTGCGTACGATAGTGGCATGAAAGCCGTCGCCCAACTGTTGCAGATAGGTTCCGTACTCGCTCTCCATCACGGTGCCTATTCGTTGTGCCTGCTCGGCGGTCAGGCAGAACTCAATCCTTCCGTTCTCGTTTGCGTTTTCGTTTGCGTTATCATACCATTTTTTCAGTTGGGTTGCCCAGTAGCCGTAGATACGTTCTGTCTCCTGCCCTGCGTTGCTGGGCATAAACACGCTACCGTCAAATGGTTGGCACTCGCGTACCATCAGCATATTCAGACGGGAGAAAAAGCCGTTTTCCGCACTCGGCACTAATTTCTCAAACTGGCTGCACGTACCTGTCAGTAGCATACTCACTTGGGGTTCTTGGATATACGTCACTCCACTCTTGATGCGGCCTTTGGACAAGGTCTCATGTTCGGCACATTTACGCAAAGCGGTGTTGTAGTTGGTGCAGGACGATTTCCAGATGTCGGTTATCACGCTACCCTCTGTCTCAAACAGCAGTCCCTTGCCGTCTTGCTCGTGCAGTTGTTCATAAAAAGACGGATACGTACTGTCGCCGGGTATCAGTAGCGGCTGGTCTTGGTGGATAGGTTCCACCAGTTTGGTGGCCAAGTCTGCTATGCCTTTCCCGCTGGCAGCACCTGCCATAATAAAAGTGAGCAGATTGGGATAGTAGCGTTTGCCGTAGTGGGCATAACGGAACGACACGTTGTTCATTACCGAGGACGTGGCTGTTAACACACTCATCAGCAGCATGTCCCGTGTGGACGGAGTCTTGGCTACACTCAGGCATTCTTGCAACATCTGGGGTAAGCACTCCATGTTCAGATTAGGCGTGATCTGTAAATCATCTGCCTCAAGGTTTAAATTTTCCGTTTTCATAATTGTTAATTGTTAATTGGTTAATAAATGGTACATTGTACATATCAAAATGGTACATAATTTATCTGTTACCTGTTATCTGTACTGCGAAGCGATGTTAAGAAGCGTTATAACGGTGGCGAAGCCCCCTTAACGGAGCGAAGCCGGTACATATCAAAATGGTACATAATTTATCTGTTACCTGTTATCTGTACTGCGAAGCGATGTTAAGAAGCGTTATAACGGTGGCGAAGCCCCCTTAACGGAGCCCCCTTAACGGAGCGAAGCCGGTACATATCAACATTGTACATTGTGTTTTTGTTCATTTATCCGGCGATACCATCGCCATTCTATCCTCTCCCCTCTATTATTTTGATTACGAACTTTTCTGCCAAACATTACATCAAACTTTCAAAATCCGCTGCAAAGGTACAACAAAAGAATTGGGCATTGAC
>JAKSMY010000013.1 GCA_024400275.1 Paludibacteraceae bacterium
GGGCATGACCCTGCAAAGACATAGTAAAAAGTAAGCAGCTAAGAACTTGGGATTTCGAAAACTCGACACTTTCTGAAATTTCTAAACCAAGAACAAGGCTTTTGCTCACGCGTTGCGTGAGTCTTGTTCTGTAGATATTTGGTTTAGAAAGGTAGTCGAGAACCGCGAAATCCCAGATTGAAACTAAACAGGCGTCACGTTTTTTGTTGTGTGTATTTCAATTATCAACTATAAACTATCTAAGACGGAGAATGCCGAAAGCCGAATAATAAAGTGGAGGCAAACTAAAAACAACAATTTTATGATTAAACAAAAACTTTTAACCCTTTTTGTGGCACTTTTTGCTACCACCGTTCTTTGGGCAAGCAACACCATTACTTACACAGCATGGTGGGAATTGAGTGGTTACGAAGGTTCTTTGAATGTAGGTGCAACAACCTTTGGTCCTGCTATTACATCGCATACCTTTAGTAACGGCACGCGTATGGGTACAATCACTTGTAGTGGAGAAATCACAACGATTGGAGATTATGCTTTCTATTATTGCAGCGTTTTGAATTCGGTCACTATTCCCAATTCCGTCACAACGATTGGAAAGTGGGCTTTCTGTGGTTGCAACGCTTTGCCCTTTAACCATATCACGATTCCTAATTCCGTCACAAAGATAGGTGATGGTGCTTTCTATAATTGCAGCGAATTGAGTGGAACTAACTATACCGGCACGATTGCTGATTGGTGCAAGATAAAGTTTGGTAGTTCTTCTTCCAATCCTATGTACTATAGCCATGATTTCTATATCAACGATGTAGAAGTAAAAGATTTGGTTATTCCTGAAGGTGTCGATACGATTGGAGATTATGCTTTTTATAATTGCAGTGGCTTGACATCGGTAACGATTCCCTATTCGGTCACAACAATCGGACAAAATTCTTTCTATGGATGCACCAATTTACAAAATGTGTATTATGAAAACTATTTTTCTTCCTATGGAAGTTCTGCATTTCCATCTACAGCAACTTTAATTTGTAAATATCCTATTAAAGTTTCCATAACGAATACAAGAATTTTAGATGTTATGGTCGAGATAACTATTCCAAAGATATACTATGAATGGTACGATGAAATAGGTCTATCTGACGGCAAAACATCTACTGCTAATCATTTCGTAGCCGATGCTAATGGGAAGATTGTATTTGCCGATATGCCTCTTAATTATTCAGGAACATATTATATATATGCCAAGAGAGGAACAGAATATGTGTATAAAGATGCAATTCAAGTGTCCACAGCATTGCCCACCTTATCTTGTTCGTCATTCTCAATGTTGACCTCTATCACAATCTCCAATATCTCCGCAAGTACCGATGAATCCGTTCAAACATTGACCAAAGGAATAAAGTATAATGGGAAGTATTATGAAGCAGATGAGAATAATACAGTAACCTTATCTAATTTGCAATTAGGACGATCTTATACCATCTATCTATATGGTTGTTACAATGGGGAGTATTATGAGCAGTCTAAAACCGTCTCTACAAAAACTCCCTCTTTGTCTTGTTCTTCGTCTTCAACTCAAACAACCATTACACTTTCTAACATTTATGCCAGTAGTGATACTTCCGTACATTCTCTTAGCAAAGGTATTTATTATAGGTATACACGCTATGAGGCAGATGAAAACAACAAGGTAGTCATTACCGGAATAGCACCCAATACCAAATGTACCTTGCAAATCTATGGTTGCTATAACGGACAATACTATTATGGTGATTCAAAATATGTTACCACCCAAGCCATTGCACCTATTTTAAGTGTGACGGAAAGCCCTACCTGTATCTATGCCAAAGGTAGTTACACACACGGCGATGCCACTATTCTTGGTACCTCTGTAGCATGTACGACGACCGGCAGCAGTGTGATAGGTGACGAGGGCTTGATGACAGGTCTGAAACCCAATACCGATTATTCGTTTACATATTCTGTTAATACCAAAGAGGGTGGCACTTATACGGCAACCAAAACAATCACTACTCCTGCTTTAACACTTACCACTCTTACCCCAAAAGTAGTGTCGGCAGGTACAGCCATTGTGGCAGCAAGTACCAATATCAGCGATTACGAAACGAATGTGGGCTTTGAGTGGCGCAAAGACAATGCCCCTGCCGGATCCGCTTCTAAAAGCGGTGCCGCCATTATTTGTAATGGCATTATGGAAGGTCGCTTGCTCAATTTGGGAACAGATTGGTGGAAGGTTCGTCCTTATTACGAGGCAGCAGACGGTACACGGTATTACGGAGAATGGGAGTATATTGACCCAACAGACGCTTCCTATTTTGAGCCTACCGTTCACACCTATGCAATGGCTACATCTCCCACCAATAACAAAGTGCAAGTACGCGGATATGTTATGACAGGTACAGACGATGTTACCGAGCAGGGCTTTGAGTATTGGATAAAAAATGCCAAAGTGCCAAACCGTATGCAAATGAATACTGCTAATGCCGATGCTGACGTTATCCGCGTACAGGCATCCGGACAAGTGATGACTGCTGTATTGGAAAATCTTGCTTATAGCACCACTTATACCTGCCGTGCATACGCCATCGCAGGAGGCAAGACCTACTACGGCGAAGAAGTGCAGTTCTTCACACCCGAAGACTCACGTCCCATCTATACGCTGAGCGTGACAGCAAGCGAAAACGGCAGCGTAAATACAGACATTTCGGGACAATACCGCGAAGGTGAGACCGTCACGCTGACTGCAACTCCAGAGCAGGGATTCCGCTTTATACAATGGAGCGACGGCAACACAGATAATCCTCGTCAACTGACTATTACGGCAAACACCGAATTAGTGGCTATATTTGAATTAGCAGACGGATTAGAGGATATTTACTCCTTGCCCTTTGATGGAAAGGATGCTCATAATTCAAAATTTATCTTTCATAATCGCCTCCTCATCTTCCGCAACGGCAAATTCTTTAACGCCTTCGGCGGAGAGGTAAGGAAATGAGATGGTAAATCGGTAAGTCGGTAAATCAGCGAGTCAGTAAATCGGCGATAAAAGGCGAGGCGGTGTAGAAAATCTATACCGCTTCGCTGTTTTTGGGGAGACTATATTTGAATTGTAGTGTCAAAAAACGGGTACAGTACATACAAGTATCGTACAACCATCGTTTGACATACGACTGACCTTCGTCTGACCTGCGTTTGACTTACTGTTGACCTTCGGTCTGCCTTCGGGTGACCTTCGGGAAAATAGGCATGATTAAAGTAAGGAAAAAGGGGGCTCAACCTGCTAGACTGGTTAAACCTGTTACTGATTTTAATCTTTGTATTTTTAGTTGGATTTCTGAGCGAAGCAAAATAAAGAAAAGTATCGTCAACCCGATTTTAAGCAAGGATTTTTGTAAGATTTTAAAATCTAATTGAAAATCTCAGCCAAAAATATAAGGACGAAATATCAACTTCATTTCTTATCTCGCGAAGGCTCGGACGATTACTACGGGGCAAGCCCCTCAGAAATATGGGGTTTCCGACGCGCTTGCGAGGTGGGGAGATTATCGTGCTGTTCCGTTGTGTCGGCGGAGGACTTGGGTCATACAATGTGCTGCACCGTAGCCTTTTATAAGGTTCTCCAACGGAATCCAATCTACCGTAACACCGTGTGCTTCCAACTTTTGCTGCAAGTCGGCAGACTGATTACCTACCGCCATGATATGACGCGGAGCAATCGTAAGGAAATTATTGGCATAATGCATCTCGTCGGCTTCCTCAATAGGGATAACGGTATATCCTCTCTGCTTCAATAACTGCACGAAACAAAGGTCCTCTGCCAATAACCGATACGCAGCCGTATCCGATTCACGGACATATATATCAGCCGTCACAAAATTAGGTTCTCCCTGTCGGGCGTTCAATCGCGATGCCACCAGCGTACAAAGGTCCTTGTCGATAAGATTGAAATATGTATCCAAATGCATCTGCATCTGCCAAAAACGATGATCTTTCACTACAATAACAGTATCGTGTCCGAAAGCGTCACCGTCCATAATCTGCCGAATACCTGCCATATTGGTACGCATGCCGCAACCGATAAAAGCAACCGTGCCTGCCGGGATATAGTCACCGCCTTCCAAATACCCGTCCCCGCTAATCGTCAAAACAGGCGGCTCACCCAAATAGTCGTAACAAGCGCGGATAATATGCGTTTCCATCGCGCGTTGCGTAGAATGCATGTGGCAGATAATATGTCCCTTGGGGGTGGTGATACTCTGGTCACGTGTAAAATACAGATTCATCAACGAGTGGTCTTCATATACGGCTTCAACGCCCGTATTGGCATCGGTGGCGTTCAAGATAACGCGCGGTTGGTGCAAGAGACATTTAATCAGGTCGTCCCTGCTCATCTGCTGCAAAACAGTTTGGCGGTAGGGCTCGCCCAACGCGTCTGCCTCCTGTTCGGATAACTGCGACACATCATACACCAAAGTCTGTTCGGCTAAACGGCGCAACGTATCTATAGGCAGTTGGTGCAATATATCCGACACTTCATACACCTGAATACCCCGTTGGCGAAGCATATCCATGTAATGGCGATGTTCCTCCGCAGCCAGTTGAACATCAAAATAATACTCGAACAATCCTGCCAGCGGGTGTATGACACCATGATAAAGTTCTTCCCCCGGGGTGTGCATCAAAACGGCGCAAGCCGAATCCCATTCAGCACAAGGATAAGTGCCCACGGACGGAGTCCGGTTATCCGCGGGTGAACAGCAAGAAGACAAGAGGACCAGTGAGATTAAACAGGCCGGAATAATATGTTTCATACATTAAAAATGATTAGTCGTGGAATTCTTCTTTGGGCGGAATAAAGAACTTACCGGCGGGACGTTCGGGACGCGGCTGTTCGGAAATAACCAGCGGGTCACGGTTAATCTCTTTGGAAGTGGCACGATTGCGTAGCACGTCCAATGCCAAATAAAGCGCGTGGTTAAAACTCAGAGCCGAAGCCTCGTTCTTTCCTGCCAAGTCGTATGCCGTGCCGTGGTCGGGCGACGTACGGACAACGGGCAGTCCTGCCGTAAAATTAACGCCCGACATATCCAACGACTTGAACGGGATAAGTCCCTGGTCGTGATACATAGCCAAGACGGCATCAAAATGGACATACTTGCCTGCGCCGAAGAAACCGTCTGCACTATACGGGCCAAAAGCATCTATACCTTCTTCGTTGGCTTGCTTAACGGCAGGAACAATAACTGTCTGTTCCTCCTTACCGATCAGCCCGTCGTCTCCGGCATGCGGATTGAGCGCGAGCACGGCAATACGCGGGCGGCGAATGAGAAAGTCCTCCTGCAGGGTCTTACGCAATACGCGCAATTTAGCCAAAATACGTTCCTGACTAATCATCCCAGCCACCTGCGTGATAGGCGTATGGTTGCACACCAGTGCCACGCGCATACACTCGCTGACCATCATCATCAGGCTGTCCTGTCCGGAGTCGGCAAACACCGATTGCAGGTATTCGGTGTGACCGGAAAAAGTGAACTGCTCACTTTGTATGTTGGCTTTATTGATAGGTGCGGTCACGAGTGCCTGCACCTTACCTGCTTTCAGGTCGGCACATGCACGTTCCAGACTGAGAAACGATGCCTTGCCTGCTTCGGGTGTCGATTCGCCTATTTGCACGGGAGTGTCGTCGGGATAGCAAGTAAGGAGGTTGAGTTTGCCGTCTCGCACATCTTCCACTTTCTGCACCACGTTAAATTGCATATTGTGCATTTCGCCGTCCAAGGTCATCAGGTGAGTTCTTAACACTTTGGCATTGCCGTACACAAGGGGAGTACACACATCCGTAATGTACGATTCGTACAGACCTTTCAGGATAATCTCATATCCTATGCCGTTGATATCACCTGCCGTGATTGCTATAATTGGTTTCATAATCGATGAATTTTATCGTATTTGAGTTTATCTAAGTCATAATCCTTGCGTTCCTCGTTTTTGTAGCCGAGTGAGATAACGCACAGCACATTCAGACTGTCGGGAATATGGCATACATCGCGCACCGTCTGCTCCGAGTTGTCTCTGCCGTATATCTGGCACCAGCAGGCACCTAATCCCTGCTCTTCGGCTGCCAGCAGCATATTCTGTGCAGCAATAGCACCGTCACACTGCCACGTGTCCGTCAGACTGCTATCTACCGCCACCACGACAGCCGCCATAGCGGTGTCGAACATCTGAGCACCGTAGGTCTTTACCCCCGCCAATCGGCGAATTATACATGGTGCATCGTGCATTGTGCATTGTGCATCGTCAACCGTCAAAACAAAGAACTCCCACGGATTGGTCCGTTTGCTTGACGGTGACATCAGGGCACACCGAAGGATATAATCTATCTTCTCCTGCTCAACAGGTTGATTCGTGTATTGGCGAATAGACCGCCGAGATTGACATAGTTCTAAAAAAGAGGACATACTGCACCGCGTTTAAATCGGGCACAAAGATACAAAGAATTTTTGGAATACGCAAATAATTCTGCACTTTGCACAAAAATTAGGGTTTGGTGGCTGTGTAGAGGGTGGAGATGCCGAAGGTCTGGGGGCGGAACAGCACGTTCTTAAAACCAGCCTGCTGCAAATGCGATACCATCTGTTCTCCCCAAATAAAATGTTTAACGCTATGGCACAGGTAGTTATAAGCCGTTTTGTCTTTGCTCAGGCACTTACCGACCAAGGGCATAATGTGCGAAAAATAAAGGTCATACACCCACCGTATCACCGTATTGGTAGGATACGAAAACTCCAAGATAACCAGTTGTCCACCCGGGCGCAACACACGGTACATCTCACGCAAGCCTGCGTCCAAGTCGGCAAAGTTCCGCACGCCGTACGCGCAGGTGACGGCATCGAACCGATTATCGGCATACTGCAAATTCTGAGCATTTCCCTGTTCCAGAGTCAGTCGGTGACCGAGTTGGTAGAGTTCCGCCTTCTCGGCAGCATAGTGCATCATAACGTTAGAGAGGTCCACACCGGTCACTGTCTCTGCCTTGTTGCGGCGCAATAATTCGGTAGCGAGGTCTCCTGTTCCGACCGCCACATCCAGCACCTGTTGGGCCGGTTGCATGGCACGTACCGCCTGACGACGCCAGCACTTGTCTATATTGACCGACAAGAGGTGATTCATGTGGTCATAAGAACCGGCAATGCGGTCAAAAAGATCCCCTATATGTCTTTTGTCTTCCATAATCTTGCTTTTGGGCGCACAAAATTATAAAAAAATTTTGAGATATGCAAAACTTTTTGTATTTTTGCAGTCGAAAGAGTGTATAGAAATATGAGCAAACACATAATTTATATTGCGTTGTTCCTAACGGTATTGGTTGGTTGCCAAGGAAAAGGCAGCACCAAAGTGAGTGCCACCGGCAGTATATACGAATGTCTGGTAGTATGTCCGTCCGGTGTATATTCGGACATTGAGGCGGTGATGGGAGCCGATATGCCGTGTATGCCGCAGATGGAGCCCTATTTCACCGTGTCGCATGTGTCCAATGCTGCCTTTGACGACTTTCTTAAGCCAACCCGTAATATACTGCTCATTGATATTGATTCCGTTCGATATACCACCGTTAAAGCCAAGATGAGCAAGGATTACTGGTCCAAGCCGCAGCGTCTGTGCCGTATCCAATCGCCCGATAAAGGCGCGTTTATCGAATACTGGCAAGAGCATGGCGAGCAGATCAGGGATTGGTTTGTACGTCAGGAAATAGAACGACAAGGCTCTTTCTACCGGGCCTACACCAATAAGGAAGCACGCAAGGCGTTGCAGAACCGTTTCAAGTGCGATATGCTGATTAGCGAGGATTACCAACTCATCAAGGACACCACGGATTTCGTTTGGTGCTGCAACAACAAAGGCACTATGCGGCGCGACCTGGTGGTATATTCGTACCCCTACACCGATGCCAACACCTTTACCTTGGATTACCTCTGCCACCAACGGGACAGCGTACTCGGTCGATTCATTACCGCCCAAGTGGCAGGGTCGTATATGGGAACTGAGTATAAGGTTTTTCCTCCGCAGTTGCGTATATTGGGCAAAGGTCAGACCAATGATTTCTACGCTGCCGAGGTGCGCGGATTATGGAAGATATACAACGGCGAAGCGATGGGCGGTCCGTTCGTATCTCTTACCCACATAGACGAGACGAATCATCGTATCATCACCGCCGAGGTGTTTGTATATGCGGCAGGACAAAAAAAACGCAACGCCCTACGGCAAGCCGAAGCGATATTGTATACGTGGAATAAGGACCGCTGACGCTGATGGAATATGGAATATGGAATATGGAATATGGAATATGGAATATGGAATATGGAATATGGACAATCTATACTCTATACTCCATCAGTGAGCGCAGTGAACAGTCTATAATCTATAATAAATTAACCAACTTAATATGGCACGAACAGAAATTTCCACCTTGGGCGAATTTGGTTTGATTCGCCACCTGACGGACAAAATAACGTTTCAACAACCCTCTACCCAAAAAGGTGTCGGAGACGATGCCGCCGTAATGGCTTACGGCACCAAACGCACTTTGGTAACCACCGATTTATTACTGGAAGGTATTCATTTCAATCTGGAATACGTACCCCTCAAGCACCTCGGCTACAAAGCCGTAGCGGTCAATCTGTCGGATATATACGCCATGAACGGCGCACCGACACAGATAACGGTCTCGTTAGGCATATCTGCCAAATTCAGCGTGGAAGACTTGGAGGAGTTATATGCCGGCATACGTCTTGCGTGCGAGACATATCACGTGGACTTGGTCGGAGGCGACACCTGCGCCAGCATGAACGGACTGACAATCAGCATTACCTGTCTCGGCATCGCCAACGACAAAGACATCGTCTATCGTAACGGTGCCCGTATAAATGATTTGATATGTGTGACGGGTAATCTCGGGACTGCTTATATGGGTTTGCAGTTATTGGAGCGTGAGCGCATCGCCAGCAAGGGTGTACGGCAAGGGGACGCGATTCCTGCCTTTGAAGGGCGCGAGTATCTGCTGGAACGCCAACTCAAACCCGAACCGCGGCGCGACATCATTGAGCAGTTGCGCGAATTGGGTATCAAGCCCACTGCCATGATGGACATAAGCGACGGTTTGAGCAGCGAGATAAAACATATCTGCCACCAATCCAATGTAGGTTGCGCCATCTACGAAGACAAGATACCTATCGACTTCAAGGCAGCCGAAGTGGCGGAAGAGATGAACCTGAATATCGTCACGTGCGCTCTGAACGGCGGCGAGGACTACGAGTTACTCTTCACCTGCGACCTGAAAGACTACGAGAAACTGGTGCAGATGAATGATGTCTATCTGGTAGGACATATCACCAAACCCGAATACGGCACGATGCTCGTGGGACGCAACGGCGAAGAACTGGCATTGCAAGCCCAAGGCTGGCAGGCATTTAAGAATGAGCAATAATGGATTTTTCGCTAATCATACCCGTTTATAACCGTCCCGACGAGGTGGACGAGTTGCTCCAATCCCTAACCCGACAAACGGATAAGGACTTTGAAGTGCTTGTTTTGGAGGATAAATCGGAACATCTATGCGAGAACGTTTGTCAAAAGTACACCGACCGACTCCGGTTGCACTATTATTATCGTCCGGGAACGGGGCGGAGCGAACGACGTAATCTGGGAGTGGAATATGCTTCGGGAGATTATTATATCTTTTTCGATTCCGACTGTGTGATACCGCAGGATTATATAGCGTCTCTCCGCCAAGTGCTAACCGAAAACTATGTTGACTGTTACGGAGGACCGGATGCAGCAGCGGACGATTTCTCGGATATACAAAAAGCAGTCAATTATTCGATGACATCCATCATGACTACCGGCGGTATTCGCGGTGCCATGAAACAGAAAAGTAAGTTTATGCCGCGCAGTTTCAATATGGGTTTTTCCAGACACTGCTACGAGGCAGTCGGGGGCTTTAGGAATATGATTTGCGAGGATTCGGATTTGAGTATCCGTATCAAAGAAGCGAAAATCAGTACCACACTTATTCCTCAAGCCTATGTTTACCATAAACGCCGGATGGATTTGCGTCGCTTTTACAAGCAAGTGAACACATTTGGCAAGGGGCGTGTTCTTTTGTCGCGATTGCATCCCGGGTCACTGCATATCGTCCACCTCTTTCCGACGTTTTTCTTTATCGGTCATCTTATCCTCCTTGTCCTTGCGTTTTGGTCCGCTTGGTTCCTACTGCCGATAGCGGTGTATATTACAGGCATTTTTGTAGAGGCTTATCTCAAAAACGCTTCGGTTCGGGTTGCCGCTTTGGCGATTGCGACGACCTACATCCAATTAAGCGGATACGGCATCGGTTTTTTAGATGAGTGTTTCACACAAAAAACATCCCGCACAGCCCAAGAGGAACTATACGGGAAAGATTCGGCAAAAATCTCGTAATAGATTAAATACCATCTGCCAATCGTATTTGCGCCTTCCACTCCAAAGGCGCATTTTTTTCAATGGGGGCTATTGCTTTCATAATATCTCGCTCGCGATATGCGCGACCGCCCCAGCGGATATTGCATTTTTTTCCGTATTTAGCCTCCATCATCTGCGCCAATTGACGAATAGATGTGCCGTGACCCGTACCTAAATAGAAGTTCTGACCATTATCCGCCAGTTCCAACACTTGATGAACATGTGTAGCCACATAAGCAAAGAATCCTGCCACATCATCTACATGCACGAAATCCAATATCTGCTCCCCGGGTGTCATATCGACTGCTTCCGAAGAATCCATAGATTCCCGGATATAATCCATAAGACGCTTGACCGTCATCTGACCGCCATAAACGGAATAAGGAACGGCATTGATATACTTAAAGCCCTTCCCCAAAGACGAGTAATATGCCAAAAACGAACGGAAAGCCGTTTTTGTAGCCGTATAGAGGTAGGCACTATCGTATTGCGGTGCGCCGTAACGGAATTCAGCAAACGAACCCGTATTGACGAACAATTTGAAGTTGTCGCATTGTTGCAACGCATCTAAAAGCAGCACCCCGAACTCGATATTGGCAGCAATCATCGGGTGGATAATCTCCGTATTATTGGCAGCCGTAGTAACCGTTGCCAAATGCATGACCACATCGGGATTGAAGGCAATGAGCCGATCTAATTCCGTAGTATGTATATGCGTAAAATTGGGATATTCCGCTTGGGGGTATTTGCTTTCAGCCTCCGCTACGTCAATATTGAGAGTTAAGAATTGATTGCTTGAATCCGTCTGCCGCAACAGGGACATCAGACTCGTACCCACAAATCCCGTAATACCCGTTAATGCAATTTTCATATCAGAACTGATAATTTATTTCGTTCAACTCCTTTTTGTCACTCTCGTCCGCATCATGCACCTCGGGAATAAGGTCCATGAGCATATTTACCTCTTTCCCCTCTCCGTGAAACGCCATCCACAAGCCCGGAGCGACAGTCAGGCGTTGGTAATTTGTATTCGGCGAAAGCGTGATTTCTTCAAACTGACCTTTTGTCACACTACCCTCCCGGTCATCGTATATGACGAAACGTATTTCTCCCTGTACCACGACTATATTTAACGTGTACCGGTTGTGCCTTTTCCAACCCTTCGTTTCACCGAAATGGACTTGTGTAAAGTAGGCTTCGCCAAAACCGGCAAAGCCCTCGTCGGTTGCTTTAAAAGCATGCCATAAATCGCCCTTGGGAAGAGCAATCTGCTTTAAGGGATGTAAACGGACGCCATCTATCATAATGCCCACGCTAATTCTTGTTGTTTCGCCTGAAGCATATATTTCTCTATCTGCTGCTTGGTCAAAACGAACATATCCTTATTTTTATCCACGTAATAAGCGCGATACCACTCGGCTATAAAACGGATACAATCCTCATAATGAAGGGTGCTATGCCAATTGAGATAAGCCAGTGCCTTGTCGCAATTCAGTTTGAGCAGAGTAGCCTCTTTGAATGGAACATTACCCGTCAATTTGGCAGCGTTATTCTTATCCAATCCCCATAGTTGTGCCAAGTCTTGGACGAGTTCAAAGACGGTCTTTGTCTGCTCCGCACGGGGACCAAAGTTATAGGGTTCGCCGTTCTCGCTCTTGCCCTCATAGAGGTATTGCCCTAACGTAAGATACCCACTCAACGGCTCCAATACATGTTGCCAAGGGCGGGTTGCTTTGGGGCTGCGGATCTCAACAGTCTCATTTTTGGAGAATGCCTTCACGCAATCCACAATTATACGGTCTTTTGCCCAGTCGCCGCCGCCAATCACATTGCCTGCGCGAGCGACACCCAATTTGATATTCGGCATTGCCTGAATGAACGATTTCCAGTAGCACTTGATGGTCAATTCAGCAGCCCCTTTACTACCGCTATAAACGTCTTTTCCGCCTAAAGCATCCGTCTCGCGATACCCCCAAATCCATTCCACGTTGTCGTACGCCTTGTCCGAAGTGATTAACACACACGTACACGGCCATGTTATATTACGGATTGCCTCACAAACAGAGGCTGTTCCCACAACATTCGTGGTAATCGTTTCAAACGGTTGCCGATAGGACGTGGACACGATGGCTTGTGCTGCAAGGTGGAAGATAAAGTCGGGTTGCACTTCTTGCACGTAAGCGTTCAGTTCGTCTTTGTTACGAATATCTCCGAAACGATGATGGATGTGCCGGTCCAGACGAAGAACTTCAAACATAGACGGAGAGGTGGGGACATCCAAACTAAACCCGTACACGTCAGCACCCAACATAGTGAGCCACGCGCTCAACCAACTTCCCTTGAATCCGGTATTACCGGTGATTAGGACCTTGCGACCTTGATAGACATTATTAAAAGCCATATTATTTCCAATACATCCACGGAGCAGTGCCCGCTGTAATTAAATTTTCCAGTTTTTCTTTATCACGCAGCGTATCCATGCACTGCCAGAATCCCTCATGTTTGAAGCAGTCCAATTGCCCTTCCTGCGCCAGTTTCTCCAAAGGCTCGCGCTCAAAGATTGTGGTATCATCTGCAATATAATCCATCACCTCAGGCTCCAGCACCATGAAACCGCCGTTAATCCAGCCCATATCCGCCTTGCTCTTTTCACGGAAGGAACGAATCTGCGTGTCGTTCATATCCATCACCCCAAACCGGCCTTCGGGCTGAACGCCCGTTAAGGTTGCCAAGTGTCCCTGCTGCTGATGGAAGGCAATCAATCGGGCAATATCCACATCACTCACGCCGTCCCCGTAAGTCAAGAGGAAAGGCTCGTTTCCGATGTATTTCTGCACCCGCTTGATGCGTCCGCCCGTAAACGTGTTTAAGCCCGTATCCACCACCGTCACTTTCCACGGCTCGGCATGTTGAGAATGAACGATAACGTTATTCCCCGACGTGAAGTCAAAAGTAATATCGCTGGTGTGAATAAAGTAGTTGTTAAACCACTCTTTGATGATATCCTGTTTATATCCGGCACAAATAATAAATTCGTCAATGCCAAACTTACTATACCATTTCATGATATGCCAAAGAATAGGCATTCCCCCTATTTCAATCATAGGTTTGGGTTTAAACTGACTCTCTTCGCTGATGCGAGTACCGAAACCTCCTGCTAAAAGAACTGCTTTCATAGACATAAATTTATCTTATCGGGCAAAGGTACAACAAAAATTTGATATACGCAAACTTTTTGATTGGAAAATTGAAAATTGAGAATTGAAAATGATTTTTTTGTAATTTTTATCGTGGTTGTCTGAGTTATTTTTAGTCGAGGGTCGGCAGACACTCGACCGACACTTCCTCTGCTTTCTTGGGAAGCTTGAATTATTACAGCAAACCTGCCATATAAATCGGAAGCAACCAAACATTTCCGTCTTTACGCAAGTCTTTGGTGTATATTAAAAATGTCTCAGCGCAATTTTTGAAATGCCATTTTCGTGTCTCAGCGCAATTTTTGTTACTCAAATTATGGTGGTGGAGCGAGGGCTCTTAGTCAAGGGTCGGCAGACCGTCATTCGACACTCATTCGACAGTCTCTACAAAAATGGGGCGAACTTTTGCGAGTTCGCCCCATGCTGTTTTTGCGTGTTAGAATAAGTCCTTGGCTACTGGCAGACCGGACGCACAGAGTGTCCGTAGTACCGATCGCCGTAGAAGTCCCAATCCACGTGCCCCATATAGAAAAAGAGGTAATACGCGCCGTTCGGGTCGTACGAGCGGAGCGAAGATGACCAGTAGTCGCCATCAGAACCAACTTCGTAGAGCGACGAATTGTTGCGGTAGCCAGAAGCAGGCAAAAAGATTGAATTACTATTCTTCTTGCTTGATACGATGTAACCTCTTACTCCTGTACCTTTATAATCACTTGTCCATGTCCGAGTGCAGTTATCTCGCAATTCGGCTTGCTCGGCTTTGGTTGGCATGCGCCAAGCACCGCCCCAATTGACATGGGCAGCATCGTCTGCGAGGTCAAGAATGGTCTTGTTATCCACCGTGCCATAAGTACTACTCGTACAATACTTCGTCATCGTGTCATCACTGCCGTTGCACCACTTGTATGTATCCCAATTATAGGTGTTTTTTGGACTTGTTTCTCCCCATGCGAAGTAAGCACCATAACCTTCGGGCTTGGTAGCTCCTACATTCATATTAGCCCATTTAACGGATAAACCCAAATCTACCGCTTCCACGTCTTTAGATGGCGTTAAGTCCATTTCTAGTTTCTCAGTCTTGAAACTCTTGACTTCACCATACTCGTACTGCATATTATTGAGTACCAAATAAGCACGGTAATAATACTTCGTTTCTGCGGATAGACCATTAGCCATAATAGAAAAAGTTTGACCAAGCAGTTTGTCACCAATCAACTTCTTGCCCTCGTAGGACGACAAATCAGATTCCTTTTCGGAAATCAACATACCGAACTCAACGGACTTGTAGTCGGCTATTTCCACACCAACCTGACCTGTTAATAACGCACTACTTGATGTAATGTCTGTGGCAGAAATAGTCTTCACCTTTTCGGATGTACCTCCCGAAGTACCGTCGGATTTCTTCTCACATCCGGTTAATGCGATGGCGGCAATAGCCATCAGTGCCAAAAATAGTTTTTTCATTTGAATTTGATTTAATAACATTTTTCAACTTTTGATTACTATGTCTTTGCAGGACTTCCACCTGCTGCCGGAATCACTCTTCCGGCTTGAATTTTGTGCAAAATTACAAAGAATTTTTGGAATATGCAAGAAAAGGGGACAAATATTTGTATATTTGCCAAAAAAATCGTACCTTTGCACGCAGAACGTGAGAGTTAAGAATTTTGAATTAAGAATTATGAGATATGAGTACACTTTCAGATATTAAACTCTTTTTGACCGACGTGGACGGTTGTCTGACCGACGGCGGCATGTACTACACCGCAGGGGGTGACGAGATGAAACGCTTCTGCGTGTATGACGGAATGGGTATGGTTTTGCTGCGTAAAACCGGCATAAAATGCGGTATCCTGACCAGCGAGACCACCGAGATTGTGGCTCGCCGCGCCAAGAAACTCAACCTTGACTACCTGTTCATGGGCGTAGGACGGCAAGTAGATGAGGTAAAGCAGACCAAATTGGACGTGTGCAAACAGATCTGTGCCGAGATGGGCATTACCCTTGCCCAAGTATGCTACGTGGGCGATGATATCAACGATATCGACTTGCTGAGTGAAGTAGGCATAGCCGCCTGCCCTGCCAACGCACGCCCCGAAGTAAAAGCTATTCCGCATATTATGCAACTGACCCGCAATGGCGGCGATGGTGCCATTCGCGAACTATGCGACAAATTATTACAAGCACAACTATGAAACAATACGACTATTTAATCGTTGGCTCAGGGCTGTTCGGAGCCGTGATGGCATATCGCCTTAAACAAGCAGGCAAAAAATGTCTGGTAGTAGATAAACGCAATCACATAGGCGGAAATATCTATTGTGAGGACGTCAATGGTATTCATGTCCATAAATATGGGGCACATATTTTTCACACCGACAACAAGCAGGTTTGGGACTTTGTCAATTCATTCGTGCCGTTCAACCGCTACACCAACTCACCGGTTGCCAACTACAAAGGTAAGTTATACAACCTGCCATTCAACATGAACACCTTTGCTCAGATGTGGGGTTTGGTAACGCCACAGGAAGTTCAGACCAAGATAGATGAGCAGAAAGCCGATGTGATGCGAATGCTGAACGGACGCGAGCCTGCCAACTTGGAAGAGCAAGCCCTGTCGCTGGTTGGAAAAGATATTTATGAGACGTTGATAAAGGGTTATACGGAAAAACAATGGGGTCGCCCCTGTACCGAACTGCCTGCTTTTATTATCAAACGGTTGCCTATCCGAATGGTCTTTGACAACAACTACTTCAACGACCTCTATCAAGGCATACCCATTGGCGGCTACAATATATTAATTGACAAATTATTAACAGGAGTGGAAGTGCGTACCGGCGTAGATTTCTTTGCCCATAAAGACGAGTTATCGGCAATGGCAGAGAAAATGGTCTATACCGGTGCCATAGATGAATACTTCGGGTATCAGTTCGGGCATTTGGAATACAGAACGGTACGCTTTGAAACAGAGCAGATGCCTATTGCCAACTATCAGGGAAACGCCGTGATTAACTACACGGAAGCCGAAATACCCTATACCCGCATTATTGAGCACAAGCATTTTGAGATGTTTGGCGGTGCCGTAGAACAATGTCCGACAACCGTTATCAGCCGTGAATACCCTACCGAGTGGAAACCCGGCATGGAACCCTACTACCCCATCAACAACACGAAAAACAATTCCTTATATCAGCAGTATAAAGAATTGGCAGACAAAGAAACAAACGTGCTTTTTGGCGGTCGATTGGCTGAATATAAATACTACGACATGGACGATGTAGTGGAAAAAGCCCTACAATGTAGCATTTCTTAATGAAGAATATAGCCGTCATATAGGCTATCGGCATTGGTCAACGTACCGAAAAAAGGCTTTTTTGCCCCAAACAAGCAAAAAAACGAAAAAAAGTTGCACAAAATATTGGATATATCACATATTATTTGTAATTTTGCAGCGTAAAACTTGATATATCACATATTATGAACATTGTTTCACTAACCGATACCGCCTTATTAGCGCGCATTGGAGACAAGGTAAAAAGCCGAAGAGCCACCAACCAATTATCGCAAGCGCAACTGGCAGAAAATGCCGGAGTGTCGTTATCTTCCGTGCAATACATCGAGAACGGACATAATGTATCACTCCTTATCTTGATACAGGTATTGCGGGCGTTACGCAGTTTGGACTTATTGGAATCTTTTACGCAAGAAGAGCCCATCAGCCCCATTGACTATGCCGAAATATTAAAACGCAGAAAACGCCCACAACGAATCCACGGTACTAAACAACAAACAAAAAGGGAATCAACATGGTAAGTGCCGCAAGTGTTTTTTTATGGGACAAACAGGTAGGAGTTGTCTTATGGGATGAACAACATCACATTGCTACCTTTGAATATACACCGGAGTTTATTCATTCCGGTTTGGAAGTGTCTCCTATACAGATGCCTTTGTCATCACGTATCTATTCATTCCCGGAACTATCAAGACAAACCTTTATGGGACTGCCCGGATTATTGGCAGAATCTCTTCCTGATGCTTTTGGTAGAGCCCTATTAGACCAATGGTTACACATGCAAAACCGGCAAGAGTCCAATCCTGTGGAACGACTTTGTTTCCAAGGCAAACGCAGCATGGGTGCCCTTGAGTTTATGCCGGCTATTGAACACGAATTAGATGCCACGTCAACGATTGAGATTGCTTCTCTCGTGCAAGTAGCATCCGAGGTCCTGCGTCAGAAAGAGGGATTTGCCACCAATATGTCCGAACCAACCACTGCTCTATTGGATATTTTGCGAGTAGGAACCTCTGCCGGCGGGCAACGTGCCAAAGCAGTCATTGCTTATAACGATGAGACCGGTGAAGTCCGTTCCGGACAGTTGGATGCACCTGAAGGCTTTGATTATTGGTTACTCAAACTAGATGGTGTGACCAACAAACAGTTGGGCGACCCGCAACACTTCGGAGAGATTGAATATATCCATTATCTGATGGCACGGGAAGCGGGCATCAACATGACCGAATGCCGTCTGTTGCATGAGAATAACCGCGCACACTTTATGACCCGTCGTTTCGACCGAGTGAACGGAGACAAGGTACACATGCAAACATTATGCGGATTGGCACATTATGACTACAATATACGCAATATCTGTTCCTACGAGCAGGCATTTGAAGTGATGCGGGAATTATACCTTTCTTATCCGGAGGCAGAAGAATTCTACCGCCGAATGGTATTTAATGTGGTGGCTTGCAACCAAGATGACCACACCAAGAACATCTCATTCTTGATGGATAAGAAGGGTACTTGGTTTTTGTCGCCGGCATACGATATGTCGTGGGCATATAGTTCGCAAGGCACTTGGACGCAATCGCACCAAATGTCTATTCATGGCAAGCAGACAGATATCACCCGTGCCGACCTGTTGGAAGTGGCACGGCAGATGAATATCAAGCGCGCCCCTGCCATTATTGACCAAGTTGTAGAAGCAGTCAGCCACTGGACCACCCTCGCTGCCGAATACGAAATAGACACAGAGGTTGTCAACTACATCGAGCGGACGCATAATTACCTACCTAAAGACGGCATTTAATAGGTCAAATACCAATTATGGCAAAACGAAGAAAGATTACCACACTATTTTTGAATGAAAGGTTTATTTTTACCATCATCATTCTAAATGCGCTCATTTTGTTTATTCAAGAAATGGGTGTAAACAAAATATGGCTTAATACTTTAGATGTTGTATGCACTTTATTGTTCGCCGTGGAGATGATTGTAAAGCACAAAGAATGGGGAATAAAACAGTATTGGAGCAATGGTTGGAACAGAATGGACGGTATTTTGGTTATTCTAAGTTTACCTTCTATTTTCGCATATATTTGGCCGGAGGCGATTATCAACGTACATTTCATTTTGACATTACGTCTTTTACGCGTGTTCAGATTCTTCCGTGTATTCCATTTATTCCCCAACTTCACCAAGATTCTCAATAATCTAAAATTGGCTTTCCGACAAAGTTTCTCTATCTTTGTCGGCTTTGGTATTTTGCTGTTTGTGTTCTCGTTGATTTCGTGTGCTATATTTCATACTGCTTCCCCAACCTATTTTGGCAATCCGTTGGAAAGTCTGTATTCCATATTTAAATTATGCACTATTGAAGGTTGGTACGACATTCCCGAAGCAGTCGTTCAAGGTTCTCCCACTTGGAGCATACACCTTGTACGGCTCTACTTTGTGTCTATTTTGGTGGGAATGGGACTAATTGGTATGTCCATTATTAACTCCATCTTCGTAGATGCTATGGTAAGCGATAATAACGATGCCGTCCTTAAGAAATTAGAGGAGTTGGAAAAGACAATAAAAAACGAAAAAAATCTACCAAGTGACACCAAAATGATTCGTTGAAGTTGTACCTTTGCAGGCAGACAATATGACAAAAGAGAAATGAAAAATACACTTATGGAAAATGAAATTAAAACAATATCGCCCATTCTGTTAGGAGATGTCCGTCAAATTATTAATGAAGGCAAGGCGCAAGTTGCGATGACGGTTAATGTGGCATTGACAAATATGTATTGGCATATAGGAAAGCGCATTAACGATGAGCTCCATAATGAGCGGGCAGAGTATGGTAGTCAGATTGTCGCATCACTGGCGCGACAATTGCAACAAGAATTTGGTGAGCAAAATTTTTCGGTGAAGAACATCCGCCGAATGATGCAATTTGCCATAGAATACCCTGACTATCAAAATGTCGTATCACTGCTACGACAATTATCGTGGACACATTTTATTGCACTTATTCCCATTGAGGACACTCTCAAACGCAAGTTTTATGAGCAGATGACCATCAATGAACGTTGGAGCGTACGTACATTACGCAGTCGTATTGATTCAATGCTCTATGAAAGAACGGCTATTAGCAAACTGCCGGAGGATACGATTAAGAATGATTTAGCATTGTTGGAAAATGAGCAAAAGATGACGCCTGAGTTATCCTTTAGAGATCCTTATGTGTTAGATTTTCTTGGTCTGCATGATACTTTTTCGGAAAAGGATTTGGAAAGTGCCATCTTGCGAGAGTTGCAGGATTTTATTATTGAAATGGGGAGTGATTTTGCCTTTTTGGCACGTCAAAAACGGATTACAATAGATAATGAAGATTATTATATTGACTTGCTATTTTATCATCGCAGATTACGTTGTTTAGTCGCAATCGAATTGAAGTTGGGAGAGTTTAAGGCGGCCTATAAGGGGCAGATGGAATTGTATCTTAATTGGCTCAAGCAGTATGATACAGCAGAGGGTGAGAATGACCCTATTGGGTTAATACTATGTGCGGGAAAGAATGAGGAACATGTAGAACTAATGCACTTGAAAGAGAGTAATATTCGTGTGGCAGAGTATCTGACTAAATTACCCGATAAGCATGTGTTTGAGCAAAAACTTCAATTGGCTATTGAACGAGCTAAAAATGCATCAAAATCGGTATAATTAGAAGAAAAAAAGTGCCACCAAAATGACACTTTAATGTAGTAATTTTGCAAGCAGAACTGCATATAAACAATAAAATAATATCATTATGGCTGAAAAATATTCCGTATCCACATTATCCGTTGAGCAAATTTTAAGTGACATCAAATCGGGAATAATCGCAATTCCAGAAATACAACGTCCTTTTGTTTGGAAAGCCAAACAGGTGCGAGATTTGATGGATTCGCTTTATACTGGTTATCCGACAGGGTATCTAATTATATCTCAAAGTCCCAATATGAAACTA
Organism: Paludibacteraceae bacterium; assembly: GCA_024400275.1. Next base: position 20,996 of record JAKSMY010000013.1, read on the forward strand.
AAAGATGGGTCTTTGTCTGAAGGAAAAAAAATAATGATAGATGGTCAGCAGCGTGTGACAGCTATGATGACTGCTATTATAGGGCAAGAAATTGTTACAGCGGATTTCCAAAAGAAATGTATCAAGATTTCATTTAATCCTTTGGCAGAAGGAGACGAAGAGGCCTTCAAAGTACAAGATAGTTCAACCGCTAGAGATAAACGTTGGATTGCCGATATATCCACTATTTTATCTACAAACTTTGACAGTTTCACCTTTGTGCAACAATATTGCGCATTAAATCCAAATGTAGAACCGAGCTATATTAATTCTAAAATAACTCAATTGAACGCCATTAAAAACCGACAAATAGGCATTATTACATTGGATCGTAATTTAACGGTAGATGAGGTTACGGAAATTTTTGTGCGTATTAATAGTCAAGGTGCCATATTAAAAGAAGCCGATTTTGTAATGTCTAAGATAGCCGCAAACGAAGAAATGGGTGGAAATACAATGCGCAAAGCTATTGATTATTTTTCTCATCTAGCTATTCAACCGGAATGGTATGCCTTTATGGAAAAAGATGAGGACTTTATGCAGACGGAATATGCGCTTAAACTTAAGTGGCTAAAAGATGACCGTGACGACATTTATGACCCTGATTACAGCGATATTCTGCGCGTCTCATTCCTTAATAAATTCCATCGTGGCAAACTCAAAGACTTAGTAAGTCTGTTAAGTGGTCGTGATTTTGAAACACGCGAATATAAAAAAGAGATTGCGGAAAATTCGTTTGCTACTCTAAAAGAGGGAGTAATGGAGTTTATCAATGAGTTTTCTTTCAAAGAATTTGTATTGGCAATGAAGGCTGCTGGTTTTGTTAAAGGAGCACTTATTAACTCACAAATGACCCTTGATTTTGCCTATACACTTTATTTGTATCTAAGACATACTGGGGAGATTAATCGCACACAATTAGCACGTTATGTTGCAAAATGGTTTGTCATGTCCACATTAACTAGAAGGTACATCGGTTCTCCAGAAACGATGATGGATATGGATATCCGCCGTATTATGGAAAAGGGGTTCTTAGTTTATATGAGCGAAGTTGAAAGTTCCGATTTATCAGATAACTTCTGGAATGTAACACTACCCATGGCACTTGAAACATCTGTTACCAATTCGCCTTTCTTTAATGTGTTTATTGCAGCACAAATACACCAAAATTCTCCTTCATTCTTAATGAATAGTATTCATACACGAGATTTGGTTGAAACTATGGGTGATGTGCACCACATCTTTCCCAAGGCATATTTGCGTAAGAGTGGATTTGATGAGAAATCCGTGTATAACCAAATAGCCAATTATGTCTATTTAGATACGACCACTAACATCGCAATTGGAGAGCAAGCTCCCTGTGATTATTTTGCCAAGATTAAACAACAATGCGAAAGTGGAATACCACATTATGGCGACATACATAATTGGGAGGAATTAATGCATAATCTAGACGAGAATTGCATTCCTATTGAGATAATGGATATGAATCAGACACAATATCAAGAGTTTCTCCAACAGCGTCGTCTTTTGATGGCACAAAAGATTAGAAAATATTATCAGAATTTATAATCTTTGTGTGTTCCCTCCTCGGAATATACCAAGAATTATTACAACAGTAGACCCGTACTACCGATAAGCACACCTTCCCCTGACCTTAACGGGGGTAGAACGGGAGTAGAAGCAAATGTCAAACATCTATTAAATAGCAAATAGTATGGCGAAAATTAAACCCATAGATAACGTTGCTGAAATGCACGGCAAACAAGACTCAAAGAGCGACTATATGTTTGTCACCAATGCACGAAGTAAGCAAATTAGTACACGCAAGATTGCAGCGCGAAATTTTGACCAACATCCTGTAACATCTCGGGAGAAAGAGACAAACGACAAAATGCGCGAATTGGTTGCAGAATACAAACGAATCAAATCCGATCCGGAAGCCTTTGCACAATTGGTAGAAGAACGCCATAACGCACCGATTGACCTTCAATGTGCCAATACATACTTGTATTTCCTCAAAACCCGAATGGACGAAGGCAAGAACAGTGTAACCTTGAAGATTGCCAAGAGCAAGAGTAACGAGGACAGTTATGTAGAAGGTCTGCTGCGCTGCCATAACCGCGAAGAAGCAGACCGATTGTTAGTCGACTTTGTGGAAAAGTTAGGATACAAGAAACTGGCACAAGCGTACAACAAAATAGTAAAAGAAAGCAAATAAAAGCATCTTTTGTGTCCCCAATTATTTGCGTATATCAAATTTTTGTTGTATATTTGCGGGCGAAATAATGTATTGGCTATTGAAGATTATTTGAAAGAGATGAAAAATATAGGTGTTATATTGGCAGGCGGAGTAGGAAACCGAATGGGGACGGAGTTTCCCAAGCAGTTTCTGCCGTTAAACGGGAAGACCGTTTTAGAGTGCTGCGTAGAGACCTTTCATTGCAACCAAAACATCGATGAAATCTGCATAATCTCCCATAAAGATTATATCTTCAAGGTGGAGGAGATGACGGCAACAAACCACTGGACCAAAGTCAAACATATCCTTCCCGGAGGGGCAGAACGGCACTTGTCTTCCATGGCAGCAATCAAAGCATACGAAGGACAAAAAGAAGTGTGCCTTCTTATCCACGATGCTGCGCGTCCGTACGTGAGCGAAAAGATAATCAACAAGGTGGCGGAGGCGTTGCAAGAACATAAAGCCGTTTGTGTAGCGATTGCCTCGACAGACACGCTTTTAGAGACGGACGCACAAGGTGAATATATTGCCGCTATTCCCAATCGCAGTCGCTACCGGAGAGTCCAGACCCCCCAAGGTTTTTGGTTGGAGACGATTACAGCGGCGTACAGGAAAGGGCTTCAAGATCCCGCTTTCTTGGCAACCGACGATTGCGGAGTCGTATCGCATTACCTTCCCAATGAACCCATCTTTATCGTGGAGGGAGAGGAAGAGAATAGAAAAATAACGTATTTGGAGGATTTGAAATAATATAACAAATTTAAAACAAATAACTATGATAAACAAACATGAAACACGCTTGGAGAGATTATACCGTTGACGAACTACAACAGTTGCATTCGTTTCTGTATGACCTGATTGCAGAATTTGACAGAGTGTGTAAACTTCTGCACCTGCCTTATTTTGCCATAGGAGGGACAGCCATCGGTGCTTTATACGACAAGGCTATTCTGCCTTGGGACGATGATGTTGATTTAGGAATGTGCAGGACAGATTATGAAACTTTTTTATCGCAAGCACCATCTAAATTACAATCAAAATACGTCTTGGTAACTCCGGAGAATTGTCCACACACACCTTATCATTTTGCTAAACTCCGTTTGAAAGGAACCACATTTAAGGAAGATATAACCAAAAACATAGATATGCCACAAGGCATTTACATCGACATATTCCCCTTTGATAAGGTACCTGATAATTTATTTTTGCAAAGAATACAACGTGAGAAAATCAATTTTCTAAAATGTTGTATTACAGGAAAAGAAGTATGGATTTGGAAACATTGTGGAAAATGTGAAATATCTTATCCAACAGACAGAGGTTGGTTTATGTGTTTTTTAACTAAATGCGTGAATCATATTGCTTCAAAGAAAACACTCCTATATTGGTTGTACAAAGAGTCAATTAAGTATAATTCATGTACTACCAGATATTGGAATAATGTCATGACCAAAACGGATTTTATAACTTCTTCTGAAATAGAACAAGTAATAACTATACCTTTTGGACCTATTAAAATGAACGTTGTTTCTGATTTGGAAACATTCTTACGACGCAGTTACCCCTCTTTACATAGGTATAACCAACAAGAGCAGGAAGCCGTTGGAAATCATTGCCCATACCAATTATCATTCTCGGAAGAATTATGAATATCCTGTTTGTAACCAATAAAAATGTTTATCCGCTTATCGGCGGGATAGAGCGCATCACGTATGTGCTGGCACAGGCGTTTACCAATCTGTACCAATACAAATGCTATTCCCTCTACACACAGGAGAACGCCCAAGGAAAAACAACAGATGATGTCTTTGCCGGTAAATATCTGCTTAACAAGGAGGCAGACGAGGCAGAGCAAGTAGCCGATTGCATTCAAAAATGGCAAATAGACATCATTATCGCACAAGGGGCAGACGGAGCCGTCAACAGCCGAATGCCGATGTTGCGAGAAGCGGTAAACAGAGCCAAGCGGGGAAAATTGCTGTTTGTGTTCCACAACATGCCGGGATTTGAACTGGTGAAAATGGATTGGGCTGTTCTATTGTCCCGTATCGCACACGGTTCCAACATAAAAGCCAATCTCAAGTTGGTAATGATGCAAATCCTGCAAACGATTGCGCCAAAGTTATGTAAAAAGATAATTGCGCCAAAGTATATCAACCCCTATGTTGCCGCAGATAAAGTGGTGCTGCTATCCGATAAATTCATAGATAGTTACAATGATTTCGTACAAGGGGACATATCGAAATATGCGGTTGTTAACAATATGCTTTCGTACGATTTTGTTACCGACGAAAAAGTGACGGATAAGCAGAAAGAAGTTGTTGTTGTTGCCCGAATGGAGGAACGGCAAAAACGCATTTCGTACGCTTTGCGTATCTGGAGAATGGTACAAAAGCAGCATGAGGATTGGACACTGAACATTGTCGGTTATGGCGAAGATTTGGAATATTACAAGCGATTAGCACAAAAGTGGGATTTGACCCATATCCGCTTTGAGGGTCTTCAAGCCCCACTACCCTATTATCGCCGTGCATCTATTTTTATGATGGTGTCGTCTTTTGAAGGTTGGGGGTTAACCATTACCGAGGCACAGCAATGCGGGTGTGTTACCATCGCTTTTGACAGTTTCGGCGCGGCACAGGATATCATTACAGACAAACAAAACGGTTATCTTATTCCCGACAAGGATATCAACGGTTATGCAAAGGGATTGTCGGATTTGATGGACAACGAAGATTTACGAACGGAGATAAGTAACCACAGTATGGAAAGTTGCCGACGTTTCAGTGCGGAAAACATCGCCAAACAATGGAACCAATTATTTGAATCGCTATGATAAAAGTAAGTGTTATATTGCCCGTTTACGGTGTTGCGGAATATATAGAAAAATGTACACGGAGTTTGCTCGCTCAGACGCTGCAAGAGATGGAATTTATTTTTGTGGACGACCATGGTCCTGACAATAGTATCGAACTTGCCAAACAAGCGATAAAAGGACATACACGCGAAAAACAATTCATATTCTTGAAACCGGAGCATAACTTAGGTGCGGGTATGGCCCGTAATTTCGCTATCCCTTATGCAAAAGGAGAATATATTGCTTTCGTGGACTCGGACGATTGGGTGGAGCCTGATATGTTTGAGCAATTATATGAGGCAGCCAAAGACGCAGACATTTGTTATTGTCAGGCTTTTAAGGACTATACAGACGGGGCAAAAACGGAAATACTGACCAATCCTGTTGTGGAAGACGGTATCTTTGACGACAAGAAACGGAACTATTTCCTGACTCATTATGTATCCCTTTTTTGGACCTTTCTCTACAAGCGGGAATTGGTTATGGAGCGTTCTATCCGTTTCTCGGAAGACAGAAGTGCAGATGATACCTACTTTGAGACCTGTGCCCTTTTGACGGCTCAAACCGTTGCCCGCGTGGATAAGCCGTTTTATCATTATCTCATCCGTCCGGGGTCGGTTTGTTCAACCAAAGACAGCGTCAAATATAAAAAACGTTTAGCCACGTTCTCCCGTTTAATGCGTTATGCAAAGGAGCAGAAGGTATATGGACAGTTCAAAGATGCCATAGACTACCTATATATCAAGAAGGGTTATCTTGCCACATTGGAGAATTATTTAATCAATTCATTGGAACCCCAATCGGAGATATTTCGCTCTATTCACGAGTCACTCCTTACAGAAGTTCCCGATTATAAGCAAAATATCTTCCTAAAATCACATTTCCAGATTCGCGTACTGGTGACCTTGACGCATCGTTGCCCGCGAACGGCTATGCGTGTGCTGACTTGGTATGCTAAAAAAACAAATGCGGTCGTTTGATGTTGCGCTTTCTAACCGTGGTAATGATGGCTGCAATCAGCGTCATGAGAATGATAGCCAGACAGCACACGGCTAATATGTTTCCTTTTCGAATACTTTCCGGGTCGAACTCAAAGCAAATTTGGTGCTCTCCGGCAGGAATGTTGAGTGCGCGCAACATATAGTTGACACGGTAAATATCGGCAGATTGACCGTCTATGGTCGCTTTCCATCCATAGGGGTAATATATTTCCGAAAAGACCGCCAAACGCTCCGAATGTGTCGTTGACTGATAGGTAATTTTATGAGGATAATACTTAATCAATTCTATCATGTCATTTTGAGATTCCGGTGCAGTACGGGAAATAGACGGCAGAAGACCGGCATTGGCCTGTAAAGTAGTATCCGCTACCGCTATGTGACGAAGGTCGATTGTGTTGAGGGCAGCCGATTCGTCGTTGGCATTATTGACATAATAAACTTCATCCACAAACCAAGCGTTACCGAATGCATCGGGATTGAGATAGGGGAATGGCTGTCCGTCCCGTCCCTGAGTGATGATGTATTTGGTGTTGAGCATATTGAGAACCGGCATGTGCATCTTGGATATATGCTCATCTATAAGATCTTGATAGCGACGCAATTTAGCGGCAGAATAGCCGCCTACGGACTTGAGATAATAGGACGTGCGGGCATCGTTGAAGGTGTTGACGGTGAGATTGATGACCCGATAGTAGGTGGTATCTGTCTCTAATAATTGCTTCTCGTACGGCAACATCTTGAACGCCTTATCGCGTTCTTTGACAGGAACAAACAGGCTGTCGTTGCAATAACGTTTGTCCACGGTCCACATATCTGCAACGATAAGGGCGGCAAGGGCTATACCGAACCAACGGGAGAGTTTGTCTTGTGCGGCTTTATCGTTCGTTTTATAGCGTTTCTGTGCATATACAAACACCAAACCGGTGCCCAATAATACAAACCACCAACTGCGCCAAGCGTCGGCACTTATCATTGCTTGCCGTTGGTCTAAGATGGCACGGTAAATTTGGTCTCCTACTTGTCCCTTCCATTGTGCATCATACGACGAGGTTACATCTATACCGCTACTCGTAAGCGCAATCAGCAGACAAACCACGCCGGTCGTTCCACCCGCAATGAAGATGCTGTTACGCACTTTCTTCCACTCCAATGTTCCATCGGCAATTGCCTTGAGGGCCAAGAATCCGAGTATCGGAACCGTGATCTCTGCCACAATAAGGATACTCTCCACCGCACGGAACTTATTGTACATGGGGAAGTAGGTGAAGAAAAATTCGGTGAGTGGCATAAAATGCCGTCCCCAAGCAAGTGCAACAGAGATGAGAGTCGCGATGAGCAGTGCCCATTTATAGGGACCGGAAACAATCAATAAACCGAGTAAAAAGAGGAAGACAATGATGGCTCCCATATAGACAGGTCCACTCGTAAAGGCCTTCTCGCCCCAATAGGTTGGTGCGGCTTGGCAAAAACCTTTCGCCTGACGGGCAGGAACACCCATGTGCTTGAGGTCTTTTTCGAGTTGGCTGTCTTTACCGAGATTATAGCCGCTGGCTCCACCCATATAATTGGGAACGAGGAAAGTCATCGTTTCGTTGATACCGTACGACCAAGCGGTAGCATAATCCAAATCGAGTCCTTTGGTCTTGTTGTTCTCGTCGGTTTCCTTAACCAAATCGGAATGTCCTCCCCGCATAGTTTGCGAACTATATTCCTGATTGGCAAAGAAATTAGCCGAACCCGTTCCCAAACCGATAAGGAAAGCGACAGCAAAAACTCCTACGGATGTACCAAACTGTTTCCAAGTCCTGTCTTTGATGGCTTGTGCCAATTCCGCACAACCGAAGATGGCTATCATCAGGCACATATAGTATCCCATTTGGGGATGACTGTAAAAACCGACATACGTAAAGAACATCGTTACAAAAGCCCCCCAAAGGTACTTTTGCCTAAAACAAAGAAGAAACCCGACAATAACAAGGGTAAACCACGTGAGCGTATAACACTTGCTCAAGTGGGCGGCAGCAATGATAATAAGGAAGTAACTGCTCAACGCAATGGCAAAAGCGCCTGCCATACTCAACCACTTGTCAATATTAAATGCCCGCATGAGCAAATAGAAGGCAAACAGGTAGTAAAGCAGAATAAAGAGAGCATACCTGGTGCCCAATCCAAATAGGACTTTAAGGGGGCGCGTAATCTTGTCTGTTAAGAATCGGCCTCCACCGCCAATCTGATAAGTGGGCATTCCGCCAAACATCGAGTTGGTCCACCATGTCTCTACACCTGTGTTCGCCCTGTTATTTATACATTCCTGAGAAGCCGAAGAGGCATTGATATTATCCCCTGCGTAAATAACCTTACCCTCTACTGAAGGCCAGAAATAAATGGCTGATGCCAACACAAACACAAACAAGATAATCAGGTTGGGCAGCAATGCCTTCCAATCAATATTCAATTTCTTCATAGTCCTTATAATTATATACTTGCTCTTAAATCTACCAATTGCCGGCGCAAACGGAGCAAAATCTCCGTGGCACGTTGGCGTGCGTCGGTGTTCTTAACTCCTGAACGAAGTTCGTTTTTAATTGCCTCCAATCGTGTGATTTTCAGTTCATCACGAATATATTTCACTTGTTTGACAAAAGCAATGTCCGTCTCGGAATAGAAGCGGTTACCATGTGCATCTTTGCGCGGATTGAGTTCTTCAAACTGCTCCTCCCAATAACGCAAAGTAGAAGCCGGCAACGCGGTTTGTTGCATTGTCTCACGCAAAGAATAATATGCTTTATGCGCCTCCATTATTTGCCTATACGTAATGTTTTGCCGATAGAAAGGTTGTCCGATTTGAGTCCGTTCCACGCTTTCAGTTGCTTAACCGAAACATGAAATTTCTTACCGATTCCGCTTAATGTATCGCCTTTCTTCACCTTATAGTAAGTTACTCCATTGACGGAATAGCCGCCGGCAGGTCCTTGCCTATGCAACATCTCTATCTCGTCACGGCGGTTATTGACCAGTTCATCGGCACGGTGCCGGAAAATGGTATCCTGTTGCTCAATGTAATTCGTTACCAACTCGGCAGGGAGGCACAAAGCATACCCTTTATTGCCGGGCAGAATATCTCTCGGATACTGCGGATTAAGACGACGCAACGTATCCAGACCTATGCCCAAAATGTCTGCTACCTGATTCAAATGCAAACGTTCCGTAATCACCAAGGTATCCGTTTGCGGATAGGACGAAGCCGTGTCGGGACATATATCATGCAAATCGGCATAGTTCATCACATAGCAGGCTGCGATATAAATAGGCAAGTAGGAACGTGTCTCGTGAGGCAGGAAAGGATAAATAGACCAGAAATCTGTTTTTCCGCCACTTCGTGCAATAGCCTTTTTGACGTTACCCGGACCGCAATTATACGCCGCTATGACTAAGTTCCAATCGTGAAAATCCTCAAACAGCCGTTGCAAGAATCGGCAGGCAGCGTCGGTTGAGCAGAACGGATCCATTCGCTCGTCAACCAATGAATTGACTTCCAATCCGTATAATTTGCCCGTTGCAGGCATAAACTGCCATAATCCGGCAGCCCCCATGTGCGAACGCGCCGTTGGATTAAGGGCGGATTCTATAACCGGCAGATAGCAAAGTTCATACGGCAGATTATACTTGCCCAGTACGTCCCAGAACAAAGGAAAATAATAGTCTGCTCTCGCCAATAGACGGGCAGTCAGTTGATAATTTTTCAGATAACGCTGAATATACGTTCCCACCACAGGATTATAGGGCATTTCAATCTCGTAAGGGAGATACTGCAAACGCTGCTTGTAGAGGGAATCCATGTTCTCGCCACGGACGAACCGACTCCCCGCGCACACGCACAACAATATAAGGAGTGCTTTTCTCATTTGAAAGTAAATGCCAAATGAACCTCGGCAGACCTTTGCTGATTGATAAAATCGTTGTATATCTGTGGTGTCACATTCATACTCAAATCGGGAGATATGTCAAAGTCAAAGAGTTGAGCGTCAACGAAAGCATCTACAAGCGACAAAGCATAAACCAGCACAGTCGCGACAATACCCAAGTCTCTATATCGCCGATATAGATTCTGTTTGTTATTAAGCGTTTGCGTATAGGTTGCACGTCCGCCCATCGACTCAATCGTATAGCCTTTGGGAAGAATAGCATTGTAGGAACGATTCGGGTCGGTAGATAACGTTACATCGGTTAATATATCCCAATATGCCTGCTTGTAATCCTGATAGAGGCTGCCGTTCCACACAATTGCATATATGCACCCCATCAGGGCACCATATACAATAGGCAGTTTCCAATAACTGCGGTTGTATATTTGTCCCAATCCGGGGAATATAGCCCCCATCCAAACGGACTTGGAAGGATTGGGTCGCCAGCCGTCAATCCATGTGGCATTGGCAACGGAAGGCAAAGAGTCCCCGATAATTATTTCGGACGTATTATTGACAACGACCAAAGTATCGGTCATGGTGCTGTTTTCGTTTCTTTCACCGGAAACCATAGTGACTTGCACCGAATCGCCGTTCTCCAGTTCAACCGTTTGCCCCATTGCCCACAGGGGAAGTCCAATCAATATGACAGCAAGGAAACGTTTCAACGTATGCGGGCTATTATTTGATATAACTGCTGCTCGTTTTCAAACGAGATCGTCAAATGATGATCGGCAATTTTTACTTTTGTTCCCAATCGTTGCTCCAGTTGGCGTTGCTGAATACGGAAAGGCGAAACTTTTCTGGCAGCCGTTGATTTGGCAGGTTTATTATCGGTTACCAGTTCCTCCACACGGCGCACGCTGAGTCCCTCTTTCAGTATTTTATGATAAATAGCCAATTGCTGTTCCGTAGATTGGCTACCCAGAATGGCACGTGCATGCCCCATATCCAATTTTTTCTCTTTGATACCGATTTGTATCTCGGCAGGTAATTTCAGCAAGCGGAGATAATTGGCCACCGTAGCGCGTTTCTTCCCCACCCTTTCGGACATTTTTTCCTGCGTCAGATTATAATCTTCCATCAGCCGTTGGTACGCCAGGGCTATCTCGATAGCATCTAAGTCTTCGCGCTGGATATTCTCAATCAACGCCCACTCCATCACCTGCTCGTCCTTAGCGGTTCTGATATAAGCGGGAATAGTGGCCAACTCCGCCATCTTGGCAGCACGGTAACGGCGTTCACCGGCAATAATCATGTAGGTCCCGTCGGCATTTTTTCGCAATGTGATAGGAGATATCACGCCGTGTTCGCGGATAGAGTCACTCAATTCACTCAGTGCCTCTTCGTCAAAGGTTCTGCGCGGCTGATTGGGATTTGCTGCTATCAAATCCAGACTTACCTCACTGATTGAACTTGAACCTCCGGTAGATATATGGGTATCAATCAAGGCATCTAAACCGCGCCCCAATCCTGTCATTTTTCTCATCTTTTCAGTATTTCTTTTGCAAGGTTAATATAACATTTCGCCCCTTTGGAAGAGCAGTCATAATCCAACACGCTCAAACCATGACTGGGGGCCTCACTCAAACGGACATTACGGGGAATAACGGTATCAAAAACCAATTCGCCAAAATGTTTCTTGACCTCTTCATATACTTGTGACGACAGACGCAAACGGTTGTCATACATCGTCAGCAAAAAGCCCTCTATCTGTAAATCGGGATTCAGGTTCTGTTTGATGATTTTGATGGTAGATAACAGTTTGGCTATACCTTCCAAGGCAAAGAACTCGCATTGAACAGGGATAATAACGGCATCACTTGCAGTAAGCGCATTGACGGTAATCAGCCCGAGAGACGGTGAGCAGTCAATAAGGATATAGTCATACTCATCACGTAAAGGCTGCAACATATTCTTCATCAGATGCTCGCGGCTATCCAAATCCAGCATTTCGATTTCGGCTCCCACCAAATCGATATGACTCGGCAGCAGGGATAAATTCTTCACATTGGTCTGCGAAATGGCCTCATGCGGATTGAGTTGGTTGACCAAACACTCGTAAATCGTCTTGTCCAAACTGCGTATCTCTACACCCAGGCCTGACGATGCGTTGGCTTGCGGGTCGGCATCTACCAATAGGACGCGTTTACCTGCGCGTGCCAGAGCAGCCGCTAAATTGATGGCGGTGGTTGTTTTGCCTACACCGCCTTTTTGGTTGGCTAAAGAAATAATCTTTGTCATTGTTTTAGTGTATCTGTTGTTGAATATATCGGCTCCAGTCTTCGTGTGTGGGGAAAGACAGTGTACCGTCTGTCCAGCCCGACCAGCAACCTCCGAAGTAGTAGGTCAACGTGTCGCCCAATACATACGGTTGAGCCAATACGGCAATATTATTATCATATAGGTTATAATTCTCAACACCCGGCATATACACAGCCTCGTGCGTCTCGCCCAAGTAGGTATAGTTATACCATTTCAGATTAAGGCGAACGGCACCCGGGTCACTCATCGCATTTTCGGTGTAGAGAATAGCACCATTGCTAAAATTCAGTGTTCCTATACTGTCGTGCAGCCACAATCCTGCGCCCAATTGGATAGCCTTGTCCGAAACACCGTTCAAAACAACTTCCGCCTTATTGAGGACCTTGCCGGACTCGCAAGTGATAACAATATCTTCTTGCAGAATATCACCTGCCACGTTTACGCTATCGTAATGCAGACGGAAACGGAAGAGATTATTGTTTTGTTCCAATACCTCCCATGTGCTGTAAGGACCGGCCACATAAACCGTACTGTCCACCACGGCAGCCAAGCCGCCCATACCCGGGGTATGAGCCACTTTATACCCGTCAAAGCCGTAGCCGTGCTGTACATGATACGGACGTTCTTCGTTCACATAGTAATAAAAGAACGTATCAATCACAAAAGCCGGCGTATTCTTCATAAAGATATCGATACCGTTGCTGGGGTTCTCGAATTTGGCTAATTCGGGACCGTACATACGGTAGGCTGCAAATTCATTTTCCCATGCAAAATCGTCCTTGCGTTCCGGCACATAACGTCCGTACACGCGTTGTACTTCAGGGGAGGAACAAGCGCACAACATGGCAGTCAATGCCAAATAAAAGATTTTTTTCATAAACGGTCTATTTAGGTTGTTTACCAATATAAGCCAATATACCGCCATCTACATACAGGACATGTCCGTTAACCGCATCGCTAGCGTGCGAAGCAAGGAACACGGCCGGTCCGCCCAATTCGGACGGGTCTAACCAACGGCCGGCAGGAGTCTTGGCGCAGATAAAACTGTCAAACGGATGACGGCTGCCATCGGGTTGCTTCTCGCGAAGAGGAGCCGTTTGAGGAGTAGCGATATAGCCGGGACCGATACCGTTGCACTGAATGTTATACTCGCCGTATTCCGAACATATATTGCGGGTCAGCATCTTCAATCCTCCTTTGGCAGCGGCATACGCGCTCACGGTTTCACGGCCCAATTCGGACATCATGGAGCAGATATTGATAATCTTTCCTTCACGGCGTTCCATCATCTCCGGCAGAACGGCTGAAGAAACAATATATGGAGCCACCAGATCAACATCAATAACTTGCTGGAACTCGGCACGTTTCATCTCGTGCATTGGAATACGTTTGATGATTCCTGCATTATTGACCAGGATATCGATTTGCCCTACTTCGGCATGAATCCGTTTTACCAAGTCAGCCACAGCCTGTTCATTAGTCACATCGCATACATAGCCTTTCACATTTTTTATACCGGCTTCGGCATAGTTGTTCAAACCGCGTTGCAAAGCCTCCTCGTTGATATCATTGAAAATGATATTCTTAATACCGGCAGCCACAAAAGCCTTGGCGATATTAAAACCTATTCCGTAACTTGCGCCCGTAATCCAGGCATTTTTACCCTCTAAACTAAATGGATTATTCATAATTGTATATTCTTTTAAACTTTAAACTCTAAACTGTAGGCGCTTGCGCCGTCCTCTAAACTCTAAACTTTACTTAAGGTCCGTCTCCTTGTACCAATCTTGGTCGCTGTAGTCTTGGTTCTCACCCGCCATACCCCAAATAAAGGTATAGTTATGAGTAGCCGCAGCCGAATGAATAGACCAGTCGGGGCTCAGCACGGCTTGGTCTTTCTTCATCCAGATAACGCGTGTTTCCTGAGGTTCGCCCATAAAATGGCAAATAGCCTGGTCTTCGGGTATATCGAAATAGAAATACGCTTCCATTCGGCGGCTGTGCGTATGCGCCGGCATCGTATTCCATATACTGCCCGGTTTGAGTTCGGTCATACCCATTTGCAACTGGCATGTGGGCAACACTTTGGCTACTATCATGCGGTTTATCACACGGTCATTGGCTCCTTCCATACTGCCCAATGCCAATATATCGGCTTCGGCTTTGGTGATTTTCTTTGTCGGATAGGCGCAATGTGCCGTGGTGGAATTGAAGTAGAACTTGGCGGGGTGCTGTTTATCTTGGCTGGCAAAGGTAACCGTTCTGTCGCCACGGCCTATATACAGAGCCTCCTTGGGGTTAAGTTCGTACTTGCCTTCCCCTTCTACGCAAACCACACCTGCACCTTCGCCTACATTAAAAATACCAATCTCACGACGGGTCAGAAAATAAGGTGCTTTCAGCGGATCGATAGCCTCCAGGGGCAACGCTTCATCAACGGGATAAGCACCGCCTACCAGCATACGGTCTATCATCGAATAAACCATATTGACTTCATTCTTGGCAAATAGCGTTTCGATTAAAAACTCCTCGCGAAGACGTTGGGTGTCATAACTCTTGGCATCACGGGGATGACAAGCATAGCGGATTTGATAATTTGTTTTCATATCTGTAAGTATTTTATGTTGCTCTATTGGATATTTGCATGTTGTTTAGGTTTTATTTCCCATAAATAGCCCACATTGACACTCAGGCACATGGGGTTGGACGTGGAGAAATAGTCTGACTTGTGATTGCTGAAATAGTCGCCGAAACTGTATCCGAAGCGACCTTCCAACTGGAACGAACCTGCTTTGGACGTACGAACCAACAAGCCTAATCCCCCTGTCACGCCCCAATCAAAGATACGGTCCAAGGATTGATATTGTTCTTGCTGTACCGGGTGCTTGGTGCCGGACCATGATTCATGCACGCAAACGCCTATCTGCGGACCCAAATTGATAAAAAAACGTACTTTCTTTCCAAAGTGTATATGTGCCAAGAATGGCATCTCTAAGAAATCCAGTTTACGGGTGTAATGAACCGACCCTTCTTCCACATCTGTCAATTTATCGGCATTTTCCCGCCAACCGCGTTGCATGTAGTTCAGTTCTACCTGTACGGCACAATGCTTATGCCCGCCGTAGCGAAAAATCAGTCCGCCGTTGCCACTCAAGAAAGTCTTGTCTATAATTCCCCTGCCGCCTTCTATTTCTGGCGTAAAGCGTACTATCGAAAACAGCACGCCCCCGTGTGCGCCGACATACATCTCCGGCTGACGCAGACGAGGTTGAGCCCAAACCGACAGGGCGGCAACAAGGAAAAGCAATATGACTACAGAACGTTTCATCAATACTGCACTACATGTATATTGTTATTTTGATAGCCTCCGTCCCCTACCCGGACAAACGATATATCGGATTGCACACCCTTGAAGGTACGGCAGATAATGTCGTCTATCTCGTCAAACGTCGTTGCCTGCTTGATACCGCGAATGGTACGCAGGGCATATCTCATCAGATCATATCCCAATAAATCGTAACAGGGTTGTCCTGTCTCTCGTTCTTTAGCCACGAAACGTCTATATTCGGTTCCGTAAGGGATACTGTCCACATCTACCTCCTTGCGGAAGATGGTGGAGAATATCTGCGGCAGGGTAATCGGTTCCTGCTGCCAGGCGTAGCGGGAAAGCAGTGTCAGGCGTTTACCTTGTGCCGCACGCATCAATTGGGGCATTACTACGCGCACGTTGGCATAACGTTCCGTATTCATCAACAGGATATTGTTCTTTTCCTCGCTCAATGAATAAGACAGGGAGTCGTGCAAAATCTGTCCGACCGTCGTATAAGCATGTTCGATACCTTGCGCCACGATGGCTTGTTGCAGAGAGCGCACACTTTCAGGAATATGTTTTTCGTCTTCCTCCACAAAAATACAGCGAACAGGCTCTTCTTGCCGGAGCAGATACTGTGCCGTGGCGGCACCTTCTATCTCAACAGACGGATTGAACTGCAACACATACGGGTTTTCCTTCAGTCTGGGAACGTCCGACGAGAAAGGAAGAATCGTGCGTACACCGTACTGCAACGCCCAATCCGACATCCGGCTCACCTGTGCTGCATAAACAGGACCTATAATCATATCCATCGAAATCAACTCCTGTCGTGCCAGCACGGCTTGCAGTTGATGGGATGCCGATTTGCCTACATCGTAAGCGTACACTTCTACCGGCTTGTGCCGCTGCTCCTCATAGACTGCCAGCAAAGCACCCGTGTAGAAGTCCAAAAAGCGGTCTATGTTTTTATCCCGCTGAACGGTTTCTGTCTGGAAAGGCAACAACAAAGCCACCTTGACAGGTTGTTCGTTTTTTTGAGCCTCCAGCAGAGCACTGCATAACAGAAGTATTACCACCAAACTCTTTTTCATACTACGTATTTTTTACGACGTATCAGATACACACTCGCACCAACCAAAGCCAATATGGCAATTGGTACCGACAAACTGACAGTCTGTATTTTACTTTTCAGTTGATAACTGCGATGATCGTTCAGCAGTCTCAGTTGAACATGTTTGCCTCGCAATGCCATCAGGTTATTTTCATCGGTCAGCCACAAGATACAGTTGGTCAGGAAATCCCGATTACCGAATTGTGTCTGCATATACCGGTCATAGCCCAGCGGCAGAGGTTCGCCTTGTTGCCATTCGTTGATAGCCACCCGGCCGCAAGCCACCACCACCTGCCGTGTCCGTTCGCTCTTCTTTTTTATCGACGGCACCTGAATATCTTTCGGCGACATGCGATGGGCATACAGCGACGTAAACTCCCCTTCTAAACTCATAGCCACCGGAATGAACGCCATTTGGAACAAATCCGGTGCGATGGTCATATCGGTCAAATCGACTTCGGCAGGTACGCCTATCTTGCGCGACGCTGTAGAGGTTGCCAACAGAATATGTTTATCTATACTGTCTTCTCCGCCTACCCTTTCCACTTCCGAAGCCATCATGCACATCACTTGGGCGATGTTTTTGGTGATGGGCGAATTATTATCCGTCAGCAGCAGCGGGGCAAAAGTCCAAGGCATAGGCTGGAATTGGCTATTATCTTTATCGCCGCTTACCTCCACCGGCATCATGCGGCACTGCAGGTCCTGCACCAGAACAGGGTTAATACGCACGCCGTAACGGAACAACAGGTCTCTCAGCCCCCAATCTTCCGCAATCACGGGAGTCAGCCCGTCGCTTTGAAGCATATCGTCGGAGAAACGCACGCCGTCTAACAGCCACATCACCCGGCCTCCTTTCATAATATACTGGTCCAGAATGAATTTGTCATTCTCGCTCAACGCCGCCGAAGGCGATGCCACCACAACGGCGCGATAGCCGTCCAGCACACCGGCATCGGTATCTAAAACACCCCTGTCTATCTGATAGTAGCGGCTCAACTCCCTGCACCAGTCGTAGGTCTCCTGCTCCGTCAGTTCGCCGTGACCTTCTATAAAAGCCACCTTGTCCGTGCGCGGACGGATGAGACCGTTAAAAGCCTCGGCAAAACGGTATTCCAGACTTTCTATGCTGCTGTTCAGGTTCTCCTCGCCGCTGCGACCGGGGTTGTTCTGCAACAGACTGACAATCCGCAACCGTTCTTTGTAGCGAACCAAAGCATACGGATATAACTGTGTCTGCACCATTTGGCCGTTGTTGGAACGCTCGTGTACAACTATCGGTTGCAGATTGAGGTTTTGCGGAACGGAACCGTGTACCACCTGCAAGTATGGAGACAGCGTTTCCAACTCCTCCGTCAAATCGTATGTTGCCTGTTTGAGACGTTGAAAACCCGGGTTCATCTTGCCCTCGTCCAGGAGGATTTGGATATGCAGCGGAGCATCTATCTGTTCCACCACATCGCGCGTCTGGCTGCTGATTGAATAACGTTGATCAGCCGTCAGGTCAAAACGCCCCCATTGGAGCCACAGCAGAACTAATATGGTACTAACGCAGTTTGTCAAAGACCTCTTGGTTTACCTGTACATCATATTTGGCACGCAACTCTTCCACCCATTGTTTTTCCAACTCGTCCTGGTAATCGGAAGTTACGTTGCCGCGCTCGTCTTTATATTCTTGCGGAGCCTTTTGTTTCTTGCCCGCCAATACGACCACCGGCATGGCTGTGTTCTCGTATTTGGCACCTTTTACTTTGAAACCGTACTGGTCCACGGCTTTGTTCTGCCCTTGCTGCCATACGCCACGCTCTATCGTTACGAACTTAACGCTGTCGTTATTGACGCGGGTATTGATATACGATTGCACGGAGTCGGCATCTAAGGTCCGTATGATAGATTGGGCGACGCGTGCATGGGCTTGGTCTTTGGCATAGATTACAAAACCTTTCCAACGGGGTTTATCCCATGTATATTTCTCTTTATGCGCTTCGAAATAGGCAGTCAGACCTTCTTCGTCTTTGGAGGCTTTGTCCCAAACTCGGTCCAGACTGACGTCAAACAGCAATATACCGTCGTGATACTCCTGCACCAGGTGACGCAGTTCCTCGTATTTTTCCTCCAGATGGTTATCCACGTACTCGCGCACGTCCGCATCGGTCATATCGTCGCTGAGGTTATATTCCTTGCGCGCCTTGCGGATAAAGGATTTATCGGCTTCTTTGCTGCGTTCGTCGCGTTGCACACTCTTCTCCACTTGAGAACGTATGCTGTCCAGCGGCAGGGTGGCACGATGACCTTTTACAAGGGCGATATGCCAACCGAAACGGCTGTTGAACGGTTCACTCACTTCGCCTTCTTTCAGCGAGAACACTTTGTCTTCAAAAGGTCTTACCATCACGCCGCGTCCGAACCAACCTAAATCGCCGCCACGCATAGCCGAACCCTTGTCGTCACTCTCTGCGGAAGCCAGTTGCTCAAAAGAACCACCGGCAGAAAGCAGTTGGTAGATACTATCTATTTGTTGTTTGGCAATGATATTCTTTGCCGAATCGGCTCCGGGCACCATTTTCATGATATGTGCGGCATGCACTTCCTCGTGGAGCAACTCTTCTTCCACCAATGCGATATGAAAACCGTAGGGGCTGCGGAAAACGGGCGTAACCTGTCCCACCGGTGTCGAATAGACGGCATCTTCAAAAGCATAGACATAGCGGAAAGGCGTTATCCAACCCAATTCGCCCTTATCGTCTTTGGCTGAAGGAATAGTGCTGATTTCCACTGCCAGTGCGGCAAAATCTTCTCCGGCAAACACACGCTGGCGAACACTTTCCAGTTGCGCTTTAACGGCTTGTTGCAGCGAATCGGGTGCGTCCATCGGACATTCCACGGCGATATGGGCTGCACGGCGGTCATATCTCATGCGGTCGTAACTGAGTTGCACCAGACTGTCCATCGCCTCTTTATCTTGCATGTACTTGGGAATAGCCTGGGCACGGTAACCTTTCAGCTCACGGGCAAAAGCGGCTGTTGTGTCCAAACCGGCTTTTTCGGCTTCGGTTACTTTCAGTTTGAAATTGATGAACAACTGCAAATACTCGTCTATGGTTTTGGGTTCCACCATAGTTTCCTGACTGTTCTTGGTGTAGATGTACTCAAATTCGGAAGCCATCACAGGCTTGCCGTCTATGGTCAATAACACCTCATCTTGTTGGGCAAAGGTACACAGACTCAATCCGCCCACACAAAGCATAAGAAATAAACGTTTCATATTCTAATAAAAATTATAATTTTTAATTTCGCACAAATCAGGCTGCAAAGATACAAAAAAAAAATGATATATGCAAATAGACACACAAAAAAGCGCACCGAAATGCGCTTTTTTGTTGTAAGGAGTATGGAGTATAGACCATTCGCGTTGCTCACTGATGGAGTAAAGAGTATGGACTCCTCTAAACTGTAGCGCCTTCGGCGCGTTCTCTAAACTATAGGCGCTTGCGCCGTCCTATTAGGCGCCTTCGTCGCCGAACGCGAAGTATACGATGAGTATAGGATGAGTATAGGATGAATACGCTTTTTTTCTCGTTTGACAATGCAAAGATACAACAAAATCCGAAAAATTGTTGGTCGCAAGTAACCATATCTATCGTGCTGCGACGATATGTCGGACACGGTCCTCAGACAA